>NZ_LZMK01000404.1:0-90152 GCF_001665865.1 Nocardia sp. 852002-20019_SCH5090214
CGATGCACCGACAGGTCCGATCGTTCAACGGCCGGGGTACGCACCACCACGCCCGCCGAGGATGTCGACCGAGAGGGGATTCACCGTTGTCTGCAGCGCCCGTCGAAATCCAGCCCGTCCCGCAGGCCGAGCGCCCGTTCCCGGCGCGGATGGGCCCCAAGGGCGCGGCGATGTGGAAGATCGTCACCACCACCGACCCGAAACTGCTCGGCGTCATGTACATCTTCACCGCGATCTCGTTCTTCCTCATCGGCGGGTTGATGGCGCTGCTGATGCGTGCCGAACTCGCACGGCCCGGGCTGCAGTTTCTGTCGAATGAGCAGTACAACCAGTTGTTCACCATGCACGGCACACTCATGTTGCTGTTCTATGCGACACCGATCGTGTTCGGGTTCGCCAACTGCGTGCTGCCGCTACAGATCGGCGCTCCCGATGTGGCGTTCCCGCGGTTGAACGCGCTCAGTTACTGGCTCTACCTGTTCGGCGCCACCGTTGCGACCGCAGGATTCATAACCCCCGGTGGCGCGGCGGATTTCGGGTGGACGGCGTATGTGCCGCTGAGCCTGGCCGTGCACTCCCCCGGCGTCGGCGCCGACCTATGGGTGATGGGGGTGGCGGTCTCGGGTGTCGGCACAATCCTGGGGGCAGTCAACATGATCACCACCGTCGTGTGTTTGCGCGCGCCGGGCATGACCCTGTTCCGGATGCCGATCTTCACCTGGAACATCCTCGTCACCAGCATTCTGGTGCTCGAAGCGTTCCCGATCCTGACCGCCGCCCTGATGGGCCTGGAGGTGGATCGACATCTCGGTGGGCACATCTACGACCCGGCCACCGGCGGCCCGATCCTCTACCAGCATCTGTTCTGGTTCTTCGGCCACCCCGAGGTCTACATCGTGGCGATACCCTTCTTCGGAATCATCACCGAAATCCTTCCCGTGTTCAGCCGCAAACCCGTCTTCGGCTACACCGCTCTCGTGTACGCGACCATCGCCATCGCCGCACTCTCATCAGCGGTGTGGGCGCACCACATGTTCGCTACCGGCGCGGTGCTGCTGCCGTTCTTCTCCCTGATGTCGTTTTTCATCGCGGTACCTACGGGGGTGAAGTTCTTCAACTGGATCGGCACCATGTGGAAGGGGCACTTGACGTTCGAAACCCCGATGCTGTGGTCGCTGGGATTCGTCACCACCTTCCTGTTCGGCGGCCTGTCCGGGGTGCTGCTGGCGAGCCCGCCGCTGGATTTCCACATCACCGACACCTATTTCATCGTCGCGCACTTCCACTACGTGCTGTTCGGCACGATCGTGTTCGCGACCTTCGGCGGCATCTACTTCTGGTTCCCGAAGTTCACCGGCCGCTTCCTCGACGAACGCCTGGGCCGGCTGCACTTTTGGACCACGTTCCTGGGTTTCCACACCACATTCTTGGTGCAGCACTGGCTCGGCGCCGAAGGCATGCCCCGCCGCTACGCCGATTACCTTCCCGCCGACGGGTTCACCACCCTCAACACGATCTCTACGATCGGGTCGTTCATCCTCGGGTTCTCGATGATCACCTTCGTGTGGAACGTGTTCAAAAGCTACCGCTACGGCCAAGTCGTCACCGCCGACGATCCGTGGGGCTACGGCAACTCTCTGGAGTGGGCGACCAGCAGCCCGCCGCCGCGGCACAACTTTTACGAGCTGCCCCGAATCCGTTCTGAGCGACCAGCTTTCGAACTGCACTACCCGCACATGATCGAACGCATGCGCGCCGAATCCCACACCGGCTGGGGATCGGCGGGCCGCAGCCACGCCGCCGCGCTCACCGAGGCCCCGGCAGCGGGCCCGCAGGAATCGAATCGGGCGGATGAGTCCGATGCCGAGTAGATCGCGGCACCCGCAGCCAACCGAGCCACCCGACCGCTGGCCCGGACGCGACGACCCTCCTCTGTTCGGTGATCGGAGGACCACCGCGCCCGGCCGCGGTGGCTGGAGCGCGGGGTTCACCGCCGGTTCCGCGCGGTGTTCACCCGTCGCGGCCAGAGTTCGTCGGCGCCGACATCGAGCCGCCGCCAGAGAGGGTGATGATCGATGACATCGGTGAAGGTGACCTCGTGTGTGAACCTCGTTCGGTTGCGTCATCCTCGAGGGATATGGGCTCAGTGAGACTTCTCCGGCGGCATCGTTGCGCGATGCCACCCCTCCTCCACCTACCACCGACCCGCAGAGATTTCGAAATCAGTCGCGCCACAACCCCGGCCGACATCGATCCGGGGCGAGGCGCGGGCAATGGCTACTCAACTGCTCCACCCGCATCGATCGGGAGATGTGTACCGGGCGGCGTCGGACAGAAGGACCGCCGCCGCGTTGGCGACATCGAGTGACCGAACCCAGTCGACGTTCAGCAGGCTCATCGTCTTCGCCACAGCTGACGCATCCTCTCTGGTCGGACTAGGACCGTCGGGGAAAACGCCGCCACGACACGGTCACAACGCGCTCGATTCTCGCCCCAACCTGGGGCATGTGGTGTCGATGCGGATGTATTCGACTGTTCGCACGCGACCATGGCCTCGATCACCGGCCGCGCCATCGGGGACCGGTCAGCCTGATTTGAGCTTCGACAACCCGATCATTGCAGCTCCAAGGCATCTCCGCCTACTTTCACCAGCTCATCGACCGGTGGATCCGGGCTCAGTGGGCACTGTTTCCATAGGTCGATCTCTGCGGTCACCGCATGTGTGCTCTCGCATCTACACCGCCGCGCGGGCCCGGACACAAAGTGACCGGACCAGCGGCATAGCTGGTCCCAATCTCGGCACGGACGGCCCGGGTTCGTGCCATTCCGAGCAGATCCCTGCCTACCGGGATGGCGTGGCCTAGCATGGCGTCACGGCTTCTCCCTGCCAAATCGGCGCATCCCCAAGGCGATGGACCCATGTCGAGGAGAAAGTGGGACCCATTTCATGTGCACTCGTGTGATCTGGCCGGATGCCGGCGGAGCAGTCATCGTCGGTCGCAACATGGACTTCCACCAGGAGCTGCATACCAACATTTGGAAGCTTCCACGCGGTATCGAGCGCGACGATCGAGTCAGAGGCAAGCTCCGCTGGATGGCCAAGTACGGCAGTGTCGTCTCCGGTGTCTACGACATCCTCTCGGCGGACGGCATCAATGAGAAGGGCATGGCTGGACATGTGCTGTGGCTGGCCGAGTCGGAGTACGGCAAACCCGATGATTCACGTCCTCAATTGGCGATGTCGGTGTGGCTGCAGTACTACCTGGACAACTTCCCCACCGTCGCTGCGGCCGTGGACTGGACCCGGCAGAACGACCCGCAGGTGGTCCCGATGACGGATCCGACCGGCGGTAGTCACCCGGCGATCCACCTCGCGCTGGACGATGCGTCCGGCGACTCCGTGATCCTCGAGTACATCGGCGGCGAACTGAATATTTTCCACAGCCAGGACTACCTCGTGATGACGAATTCACCGACCTATGACAAGCAGCTCGAACTGGTGAAGAATTTCGAGGGGCTCGGCGGCGACGCCCCCTTGCCGGGCACGTGCGATGCTCGCGATCGGTTCGCCCGCGCGTTGTACTACGTGAAACATCAGGTCCAGCCGAAGACCCAGCTGCAGGCCATCGCGGCGATGTACAGCATCATCCACAACGCCGCCCAGCCATTCCGCCTCGCCGAGCCGGGCAAGCCGGACGCCTCGCAGACGCTGTGGCAAACGGTTTGTGACCTGACAAACCTCCGCTACGTCTTCGAGTCGACCACCGCACCCAATATCGTGTGGGTGGATCTGGCCGACCTCGACTTCAGCGAGGGCTCCGGGGTCGCAAAAGTCGACCTGCTGAGCAAGCTCTGCCTCGAAGGCGGGCTGGCCGGCAATGTCGGCAAGGAGTTCAAGAAGCACCACACATTCCATATCGTCTCGATCGAGCAGGCCAAGCTCATCGGCGAAGCCGTTGAAGAGGCGAAGAGCGTTGCCGGCGAGACGAAGCCGATACAGGAACTCGTCACCGAGATGCGCGACGCACTGCTGGTGAAGACGGGGTACATCACCGCCGAGTAGCGCACCGGCCTCGCTCTACGGCAAGCGCGGCCGGTGCCTGACTGGGAGATCGAGCAGATGGCAGACACGTCACCCACGAACACGCTGACCGCCATTGCCGTCCCCCGGGCAAGCCGATAGTCCTGCCGCCACTCACGCCACGCCCACCGGGCGCCAGTTCGACCCGACCGACGAGGCAGGCAGTGTTCACCGCGATGGGTGGTGAGCAACGGCCGAGCGTGGCGGATGCTGTTTGCTCGTTTCGGGGTGACGGCGCAGCTGCACGAGCACGTCACGACCTGCCGGGCATCAGCGACGAAACACCCGATTCACAGCTGGTAATCAGCGTCAATAGCCAACTGCCCTTTAGGAAATCGCAGTTCGGACCCGGTCCCATGTTCACAGTGCCCCGCCGGGGCACACCGAAGATGGGAACGGGACCGGCGCGTCGCGATTGACGCGTTGGTCCACTTCGCCTAACGGGGCGGCTGCTGCTCGTTGACCGGGCGGAAATCGGGGAAGGAGATGCTCAGGCGACGTCGGTGTTGACCATAGTCAGAGACGTCGGCCCGGCGCTGATCGTGAGGGCAGTGAGCGCTTCGGCGAGCACCAATTCGACCTCGGTCGCGAAGTCGGTCACCGTTTTGTCGATCTTGGTCGCCTCGCGGCGGATAACGTCGGCCGATTTCTCTGCGGCAGCGAGCTTTTCGAGTTTGAACAACGCGCTTTGCACCTCATCCGATCCGCCGCCGCACGTTGACCACGTGCGCGCCGACACAGTCGCGACTAATGTTTAGATGCGCATATCCGTATCACAACATTGCGCGCCAGCCAAAGCGGTCAAAACGGCGAATCGACCCTGACGGACGGTTCAGCTGTCGGCGCGAAACGTCTCGAAAATAGCACTGCACGTGGGCAAACGACGTTTGTATCAGGACGTCCACAGGTCCACAAACAGCAACAATCAGCAACCGGCGACACTCACCAACAACCGCGAACCCGCAGGTCGCGCCGCTTCACCGGACAAAACCAACCGGTCATCAGTAGCATCGACTCCATGCGATCGATCTGGAAGGGTTCCATCGCGTTCGGGCTGGTGAATGTTCCGGTGAAGGTTTATACCGCCACCGAGGACCATGACATCAGGTTTCATCAGGTCCACGCCAAGGACGGCGGACGGATCAAGTACGACCGTGTCTGCACGGTGTGCGGGCAGTCGGTGGCCTTCGCGGATATCGATAAGGCGTACGAGTCGCCCGAGGGCGACAAGGTGATTCTCACCGACGAGGATTTCGCGAAGTTGCCGGTGGCCGAGAAGCACGAGATTCCGGTGCTGCAGTTCGTGCCCTCCGAGCAGATCGATCCGATCCTGTTCGACCGCAGTTACTATCTCGAGCCCGACTCCACGACACCCAAGGCGTACGTGTTGCTCGCGAAGACGCTCGATCAGGTGGACCGGGTCGCGCTGGTGCATTTCACGCTGCGGCAGAAGACGCGGCTGGCGGCGCTGCGGGTGCGTGACGGGGTACTGGTGTTGCAGACGCTGCTGTGGCCGGACGAGGTGCGGGCCGCCGAATTCGAATCGCTCGACGATGCCGCCGCGCCGCGCTCGCAGGAGGTCGCGATGGCGCAGACGCTGGTCGACAGCATGTCGGAGGATTTCGATCCCGATCAGTACACCGACGAGTATCAGATCGAGCTGAAGAAGCTGCTCGACGAGGCCATCGAATCGGGATCCGACCGCGTCACCCGCCACGAAGAGGCAGAACCGGCGCAGATGGATGCCGAGGTGGTCGATCTGGTGGCCGCGCTGCAGCGCAGCCTCGAAGCCACCGGCCGCGGTGGGGAATCCGGGAAGTCGAGCCGGGGCCGCGCCTCGAAATCCGCGGCCAAGTCGACCGCGAAGGCAACCACGAAGCGGGCCGCGTCGAAATCCACCGGCAAGTCGGCGAGCAAGTCGACCGCGAAGAAAGCGGCGCCCAAGGCCACGAAACAGACTCGCAAGGGGGCATAGCGCCCCGTCCGCGCCGATTCCGGGACATTCGCCGAATCAGGCAATCGTGAGATATCCGACTGTTCGGCGCGCCCATTGCGCGCGGGTCGGCCATACTTTGGCGGGGCCTGGCGGTTACCGTACGGTGCAATCACAGTTCGACCCGGTCGGGGCCCGGATCGTCCCCGTACCACCAGCTTCCGGAGGAACCACATATGACCAACCCGTCGGACCCGAACGGCCCGTACGGCCAGCCGGGGCAACCGGGCTACGGGTATCCGCCCGCCGGCCCGCAGCCGGGCTACGGCGCACCCCCGCCGGGTTACGGCGCGCCGCCGCCCGGATATGCCGCTCCCCCTCCGGGTTACGGGACACCGCCTCCGGGATACGGTGCGGCACAACCGAATTACGGTGCGCCCGGTTACCCGCCGGCCGGACCCGGATACGGCTATCAGCAGCCGGGATTCGGCCCGCCCGCACCGTACGCCAGCTGGTTCGCGCGCGTCGGCGGCTACCTCATCGACGCGCTGATCGTCGGCGTCCCGCTGGCCATCCTGTACGGGCTCGCGTTCGGGCTCGGCACCAAGGACGTGGACTGCTCGTTCGACGACGACCCGTACAGCTCGTCGTATTCCTACTCCAGCACGTGCACGGGGGGCGGCCTGACCGCGGTCGGCATCATCCTGTTGCTGCTGGCCATCGCCGCGGGTGTGGGCCTCGGACTGTGGCTCATCCATCAGGAGGGCACGACCGGTCAGACGCCCGGCAAGAAGGTCGTCGGCATCCGCGTGATCAAGGAAGCCGACGGTCAGGTGCTCGGTTTCGGCATGGCCTTCGTGCGCAAGCTCTGCCACATTCTCGACAACGCCCTGTGCGGCCTCGGCTACCTGTGGCCGCTGTGGGACGAGAAGAACCAGACCTTCGCCGACAAGATCGTCGGCACCATCGTGGTGCAGGCTCAGAAGTAACGTCGCTACCCAGCGCCTTCACGGCCCCGCGGTTTCCTCACCGGACGCGGGGCCGTTTCGCGCTGCTCACACGCCCTTGGGCGCCCGGGAGGACATGAATCCGAACAGGTAGCCCGCTACTCGCCGCATCTGAATCTCCTCCGCCCCCTCGGTGATTCGATAGCGGCGGTGGTGGCGGTAGATGTGTTCGAAGGGCTGGTGGCGGGAATAGCCGAGGCCGCCGAACACCTGCATGGCGCGATCGGCTGCCTCACAACACAATCGGTTGGCCCAGTAATTGCACATCGACACCTGTTCGGACGCGGCGAAGGTGCCGTGCCGATCCATGGTCCAGGCGGTCTTGTGGATCAGCGTGCGCAACATCTCGCACTGGGTGTGCAATTCGACCAGCGGGAACTGGATCGCCTGATTCTCGGCGAGCGCTTTGCCGAAGGGCTTGCGCTCCTTGGCATACGCCACCGCCCGGTCGATGCAGTATTGCGCCGCTCCGAGACTCGACGCCGCCTGGCGAATCCGGTTCTCGTTGAAGAAGTGCTGGACCACCGCCAGACCGCGGCCCTCGGGTCCGAAGACGGCGTCGGCGCCGACGCGCACATCGCGCAGGGTGACCCGCCCGTGATCGGTGGGCATGTTGAAGGTCCACAGATATTCCTCGACCGTGAATCCACGGGTATCGCGTGGCACCAGGAATGCGGTAATACCGGTGCCGTCACCCGCCTCGCCGGCGGTGCGCGCGAAGATCAGATCGGCGTCGGCGGTGTGAATGCCGGTATTCCAGGTCTTTTCGCCGTTGATCACCCAGCCGTCGCCGTCGCGCACCGCGCGGGTGTCCATATGCGTGGCGTCGGAACCGTGTTCGGGTTCGGTGATGCCGAAGGCGAAGAATTTCGTGCCCGCCGCCAGGCCCTCCACCCACTCCGCCTGCTGTTGCGGCGAACCGTATTCCAGCATCAGCAGCAGGCCCACGTTGTTGGCGACCACGGCATGTTCGTTCTGCAGATCGCAGTGCAGGCCGAGTCCCCGGCGGGCGAGGTGTTCGCGGATGACGGCCATATCGAGGTTGTCGCCGCCGCGGCCGCCGTATTCGGGTGGGAATGCGTAGCGGTAGTGCCCGGCGGCATCGGCTCGGCGGCGGGTCTCGGCGAGCAACTCCTCCCACTCGGCGCTGGGCAGCCCGCCGCGATCCCAGTCGGTGCGCGCGTCCTCTCGGCGGTGGTCGAAGAAGCGGATGTTGTCGTTCTCGCGTTCGAGCGGCACGATCTCACGGTCGATGAAGGCATCCAGTTCGGCCAGATAGTCGCTGAGCTCGGAGGGTATGTCGAAATCCACTGCTGCTCCTACCGTTTCGGCCGGTCCTGCAATTCGGCCCTCACGATATCGCGCAGCAGGCCTTCCCGGGGAGAACCACGGCGGCCGACCTGGAATCAGGTCGGCCGCCGCGGGTGTGAAACGTTCAGTGCGCGTTCGCGGTGCAACTGCTCAAGGCGATGTTCGCCGGGCGCGGGATCGCGCTCCCCAGGTCGGGGAACGGCGGGGCGCTCGGCCCCAGGAAATCCCTCGCCTGCTTCTCCGCCTCGACCTGGGTCGGACCCCAGCCGACCGCGATCCGGCCGTCCGCTCCCTGGGCGACAGCACCGCAGCCGTTGCTGAAATCCAAGATGACGCGGCAATCACCGCGGCCGCAGTGCGCCCGGGCCGCGGCATCCGCGCTGGGCGCGTCGGCGAAATTGGTGGCCGCGGCGACCACTCCGCTGCTGTCGGAGTAGGCGATCGCACCGTGCAGGTCACCGTCGGCCTGAGCCGAACCGGCGGCACCGGCCACCGCGAAACCCGCACCGGCCATCACCGCGACGGCCGCCGAGCGGACGCGCGTAAACATATGGGACATCCGTGAATCCACCCCGTTCGAGTCTGCGTACTGGACGCAGGCGATCCTGCTCCACGGCGAACCCGGATGTCCACTTCGCCCCCTACCCGGTGACGAGAATCAGACCGTGAAGCCCAGTGCGCGCAGCTGCTCGCGGCCGTCGTCGGTGATCTTGTCCGGACCCCACGGCGGCATCCAGACCCAGTTGATCTTCAGATCCTCCACCAAACCGCTGCGTACCAGCGCGTTTCGCGACTGGTCCTCGATGACGTCGGTGAGCGGGCAGGCCGCGGAGGTGAGAGTCATGTCGAGGACGGCCACGTCCTCCTCGACCCGCATCCCGTAGACCAGTCCCAGATCGACCACGTTGATGCCGAGTTCGGGGTCGACGACGTCACGCATCGCCTCTTCCATATCCTCGAGCAGCGCGATCTGCTCCTGGGACAGTTCGGCCCCGGTGTCCGTCTGTTCGGTTGCCGGCGTCTCAGTCATGACGTTCCCCATTTCCCGCGGACCTGTTGCCCATGGTCCGCTTGGTCTCTTCGGCCGAGGTTATCCGCACCACGGCGTCCTTGAACGCCATCCAGCCCAGCAGGGCACATTTCACCCGGGCCGGATATTTCGACACACCGGCCAGCGCGATGCCGTCGCCGATCATGTCCTCGTCGCCCTCGACCGTGCCGCGGCTCGAGATCATCTCGCTGTAGGAGTCGACCACCTTCAGCGCCTGCTGCACGGGCTGGCCGATGACCTGATCGGTGAGGATCGAGGTGGCGGCCTGGCTGATCGAGCAACCCTGCCCGTCGTAGGACACATCGGCGACGTCACCGTTGTCGTCGATGTGCACCCGCAGGGTCACCTCGTCACCGCAGGTCGGGTTGACGTGATGCACCTCGGCACCGAACGGCTCCCGCAGCCCGCGATGGTGCGGATGCTTGTAGTGGTCCAGGATCACTTCCTGGTACATCTGTTCCATACGCATTGCGAAATCTCACGCCCCGTTCACTGGTCGCTCGCGCTCACCGGATTCAACGGTCGGCCACACCGAAGAATTTCTGTGCCTTACGGACCGCGGCCACCAGCGCCTCCACCTCGTCGAGGGTGTTGTAGACCGCGAAGGAGGCCCGGGCGGTGGCGGGTACGACGAGCCGGCGCATCAGCGGCCAGGCGCAATGGTGCCCGACGCGGATGGCCACGCCCTCGTCGTCCAGGATCTGGCCCACGTCGTGCGGGTGGATTCCGTCGACCACGAACGACACCGCGCCACCGCGATCCACGTTCTCGGTCGGTCCCACGATGTGCACGCCGTCGATCGCGCCGAGTCCCTCCAGGGCGGCGCCGACCAGCGTATGTTCGTGCGCGGCAACGGCGTCCATCCCGATCGCCTCGAGATACCGCACGGCCGCGCCCAATCCGACCACCTGCGAGGTCATCGGCACGCCGGCCTCGAACCGCTGCGGCGGCGCCGCGTAGGTGGTGGCTTCCATGGTGACCGTCTCGATCATGGATCCGCCGGTGATGAACGGCGGGGTCTCCTCGAGCAGGGCGTAGCGGCCGTAGAGCACGCCGACACCGGACGGACCCAGCATCTTGTGCCCGGAGAAGGCGGCGAAATCGATGCCGAGCTCACGGAAGTTCACCGGCATGTGCGGGACCGACTGGCAGGCGTCGAGCACCACCAGGGCGCCGACCGCCTTGGCGCGGCGCACCATCTCGGGCACGTCGGCGACCGCACCGGTCACATTCGACTGATGGGTGAACGCGACGACCTTGGTCGCGGGCGACAGTTCCAGCGAATCCAGATCGATGCGCCCGTCGTCGGTGATGCCGTACCACTTCAGGGTGGCGCCGGTGCGACGCGCGAGTTCCTGCCACGGAACGAGATTCGCGTGATGCTCCAGCTCGGTGATCACGATCTCGTCGCCCGGTCCCACGTGGTACGGGAAGCGGTCGTCGGAGAACGAATACGTCACCAGGTTCAGCGACTCGGTGGCGTTCTTGGTGAAGACGATCTCGTTCGCCTCCACGCCCACGAAGCGCGCGATATCGGCCCGGGCGCCCTCGTAGGCGTCGGTCGCCTCCTCGGCGAGCTGATGCGCGCCGCGGTGCACGGCGGCGTTGGTGTGGGTGAGGAATTCGCGTTCGGCGTCCAGGACGGCCAGCGGTCGCTGCGAGGTGGCCCCGGAATCCAGGTACACCAACGGTTTTCCGTCACGCACCGTCCGGTTCAGGATCGGGAAATCGGCCCTGATCCTGGCGACGTCGAGTGTGCGTGTCACAGCGGTCATATCAGGCTCCCGCGGTCGCGGTCTGGGTGAAGCGGACGTAGCCGTTGGCGTCGAGTTCGTCGGCCAGCTCGGAGCCGCCCTCGGCCACGATGCGGCCGCCCACGAACACGTGCACGAACTGCGGCTGGATGTAGCGCAGGATCCGCGTGTAGTGGGTGATCAGCAGGACGCCGCCGTTCTCGCGCTCCTTGTAGCGGTTGACGCCCTCGGAGACGATGCGCAGCGCGTCGACGTCCAGACCGGAGTCGGTCTCGTCGAGGATGGCGATCTTCGGCTTGAGCAGGCCCAGCTGCAGGATTTCGTGGCGCTTCTTCTCACCGCCGGAGAAGCCCTCGTTGACGCTGCGGTCGGCGAAGGCGGCGTCGATTTCCAGCTCGCCCATCGACTCCTTGACTTCCTTGACCCAGTGGCGCAGCTTCGGGGCCTCGCCGCGCACGGCGGTCGCGGCGGTGCGCAGGAAGTTCGACATGGACACACCCGGCACCTCGACCGGGTACTGCATGGCCAGGAACAGGCCGGCGCGGGCGCGCTCGTCGACGGACATGGCCAGCACGTCCTCGCCGTCGAGGGTGATCGAACCCTGGGTCACGGTGTACTTCGGGTGTCCGGCGATGGCGTAGGACAGGGTGGACTTGCCGGAGCCGTTCGGGCCCATGATGGCGTGGGTCTCGCCCGACTTCACGGTGAGGTTCACGCCCTTGAGGATCTTGATGGGCTCGCCGTTCTCGTCGGGATTGGCGACTTCGGCGTGCAGGTCCTTGATTTCGAGGGTGGTCATTGCATTCCTTCTGGGCTGGTGGAGGTTTCGGGCTGCCGGGACGCGTCGGTGCTAGGCACCGATGGCGGCGAGTTCGGCCTCGATGGCCGACTCCAGCCGCTCCCGGATCTCGACGACCGCGATCTTCTGGATGATCTCGTGGAAGAAACCACGCACCACCAGACGGCGGGCGGCCTCCTCCGGAATACCGCGAGCACGCAGGTAGAACAGCTGCTCGTCGTCGAATCGGCCGGTCGCCGAGGCGTGGCCGGCGCCGAGGATCTCACCGGTCTCGATCTCGAGATTCGGCACCGAATCGGCACGGGCGCCGTCGGTGAGGACCAGATTGCGGTTCGCCTCGTAGGTGTCGGTGCCCTCGGCCTCCGCGCGGATCAGCACGTCGCCGACCCAGACGGTGTGCGCGTCGGGCTTGGCCGAGCTCGGATCGCCCTGCAGCGCACCCTTGTACAGCACATTCGACTTGCAGTGCGGCTGTGCGTGGTCGACCAGCAGGCGCTGCTCGAAATGCTGTCCGTCGTCGGCGAAGTACAGGCCCAGCAGTTCGGCGTCGCCGCCGGGGCCGTCGTAGCGCACGGTCGCGGTCAGCCGCACCAGATCGCCGCCGAGGGTCACATCGGTGTGCCGCAGCACGGCATCGCGACCCAGCTTGGCGTGATGGGCGGTGACGTGCACGGCGTCGTCGTCCCAGTCCTGGACCGCGACCACGGTCAGCTTGGCGCTGTCGCCGAGCACGAATTCCACGTTCTCCGCGTAGGTTCCGCTGCCGCGCTGATCGATGACCACCGTCGCGACCGCGAAGTTGCCGAGCCGGATCTGCAGATGTCCGAAGGCCGTCTTGTCCGCGCCGGGGCCGGTGACCCGGACGACGACCGGGCGGCCGACCTCGGTCTCGGCGCCGACCGACACCACGGTGGCCTGTTCGAAACCCGAATAGGCTTGGGCGGCAACACGATCGGTGGGCACCCCACCCTCGCCGAGCCGGGCGTCGTCACGGCCGACGGTCTCGACCGTCACACCGTCGATCACCGAGCCGTCGACGGCAGCGACCTCGATACCCGCTCGGCCGTCACGCACCGCGGTGCCGTCGTGCAGGCCACGCAGCCGGCGCAGCGGGGTGAACCGCCAGGCCTCGTCGTGGGCCGAGGGCACCTCGAAGGCGCCCACGTCGAACGAGGCGAACAGCTCACCCTTGTTGACGGCCGGGATGCGGGCCTCGCCCGCGACAGCCACATTCTCGACCGGCATCAGCCGACCGCTCCTTCCATCTGCAGCTCGATGAGCCGGTTCAGCTCCAACGCGTATTCCATCGGCAGTTCCTTGGCGATGGGCTCGACGAAGCCGCGCACCACCATCGCCATCGCCTCGTCCTCGGTCATGCCGCGGCTCATCAGGTAGAACAGCTGATCCTCGGACACCTTGGAGACGGTGGCCTCGTGGCCCATCGTCACGTCGTCCTCGCGGATGTCGACGTAGGGGTAGGTGTCGGAGCGGCTGATCGTATCCACCAGCAGCGCATCGCATTTCACGGTCGACTTGGAGCCGTGCGCACCCTTGTTGACCTGAACCAGGCCGCGGTAGGACGCCCGGCCGCCACCGCGCGCCACCGACTTCGACACGATGGTCGAGGAGGTGTGCGGCGCCAGATGCAGCATCTTCGAGCCGGTGTCCTGGTGCTGCCCCTCGCCCGCGAACGCCACCGACAACACCTCACCCTTGGCGTACTCGCCGGTCATCCAGACCGCCGGGTACTTCATGGTGACCTTGGAGCCGATGTTGCCGTCGATCCATTCCATGGTCGCGCCCGCCTCTGCCTTGGCCCGCTTGGTGACCAGGTTGTAGACGTTGTTCGACCAGTTCTGGATGGTGGTGTAGCGGCAGCGGCCGCCCTTCTTCACGATGATCTCCACGACCGCGGAATGCAGCGAGTCGGACTTGTAGATCGGCGCGGTACAACCCTCGACGTAGTGCACGTAGGCGCCCTCGTCGACGATGATCAGGGTGCGCTCGAACTGGCCCATGTTCTCGGTGTTGATCCGGAAGTAGGCCTGCAGCGGGATGTCGACGTGCACGCCCGGCGGGACGTAGATGAAGGAGCCACCCGACCACACGGCGGTGTTCAGCGCGGAGAACTTGTTGTCGCCGGCCGGGATCACCGAGCCGAAGTACCGCTGGAAGATCTCCGGGTGCTCGCGCAGGCCGGTGTCGGTGTCGAGGAAGATGACGCCCTGGGCCTCGAGATCCTCGCGGATCTGGTGATAGACCACCTCGGACTCGTACTGGGCGGCCACACCGGCGACCAGGCGCTGCTTCTCGGCCTCCGGGATGCCCAGCTTGTCGTAGGTGTTCTTGATGTCCTCGGGCAGATCTTCCCAGCTCTCGGCCTGCTTCTCGGTCGAGCGCACGAAGTATTTGATGTTGTCGAAGTCGATGCCCTCGAGGTTGGAGCCCCAGCTCGGCATCGGCTTGCGGTCGAAGATCCGCAACGCCTTGAGGCGGGCGTTGAGCATCCACTCGGGCTCGTTCTTCTTCGCCGAGATGTCGCGCACGACGTCCTCGGACAGGCCGCGCTTGGCGCTGGCGCCGGCGATATCCGAATCCGCCCAGCCGTAGCCGTAGGTACCCAGCGAGGCGATGGTCTCCTCTTGGGTCAGGGGCTGGTTCTGGGGCGCATCGGATTCACGGCTCGCCGCGGTGGTCGACGTCATTCGGCACTCCTTCCGGAGTCGTTTCGAGCTGCCGTTGCGGGCTGTACAACGGCGCGGGTGGCGGGCTGAGCATTGCTCGTCGGGGGATTGCTCGTCGGGGGAACGGACAGGGGTACGTGGGTGGTGCAGGCGCAATCACCGTTGGCGATGGTCGCGAGCCGCTGCACGTGGGTTCCGAGCAGCTCGCGAAACGCCTCGAGTTCGGCGGCGCACAGTTCCGGGAACTCCTCGGCCACATGCGAGACCGGGCAGTGATGCTGGCATATCTGCACACCGGAACCGACCTTGCGAGTGGTGGCGGCGAATCCGGCGTCGCTGAACGCCTCGGCGATCTCCTCCGCCTTCTCCGAGGTGGCGGCCGGGGTGTGCTGAGCCAGGCGATCGATACCGGCGACGATCACACCGACGCGACGGCGAGCGAAATCCATGATCGCGTTCTCGCCGCCGATCTCGCGCAGCTGCCGCATCGCGGCTCCCGCCAGATCGTCGTAGGCGTGGCCGAGCCGGCCGCGACCGGCCGCGGTCAGCTGGAACTGCTTGGCGGGACGACCGCGGCCCTGCTGTTGCCACGGTGCCGAGCGCATGGCCCGGGCCTCGCCGGATTCGATCAGCGCGTCGAGATGACGACGTACGCCGGCCGGGCTCAGACCCAGCCGCTGCCCGATGGCCGTCGCGGTGATCGGCCCCTCCTCCAGCAGCAGCTGGACGACGGCCGCGCGAGTATGCCCCTCACCGGCGGCGGCCGCGGGCGCGGCGGAAGGCCGGGCGCCCTGCTGACGCTCGGTATTCACCTCGTTCTCCCGCAAACCCACGGTTTTCACAACATCAGTGTGACGGAATTATTTCCCGCATTCTAGTAAGGGTGCCCTGAATCGCAGCCGGATGCGGCTCCGACCTGGGCATCGACCGCCGGTGCAATATGGCACGGCCCGCGCCGCGACGTTGCGACGGCCGCGGCTCCCACCCCGGCTACGCTTGACCTCCGTGGCGGTTGTGGAAGGCGCATGGCGTAGGAGCATCGAGATCGGACGCCGGGCCCTGGGCCTGGACGTCCCGCCCGCCGATCACACCATCGCGGTACTACACACCGTCGAAGCCGACGCGCCGGGGCTGGACAGCCGGGAAACCGCGCAGTTCAAACGAATTCGGCTGCTCGGCGCCACCGGCTCGGTGCTCATGGCGATCAGCGCGCTGGGCGTCGCCGCCCAGCCGGTACTGCAGAATCCGGTCTCCGGTGTCCGGGTGATCGGCGTCTTCGCACGCTGGCAGACCTCGTCGCTGGCGCTGTGCATGATCGGCACGGTCTTCGTCGTGATGGCGTGGCTGCTGCTCGGCCGCTTCGCGGTCGGCGGTTTCGGCGGCTCCCCCGTCCATCGGCTCAGCCGCTCGCAGCTGGATCGCACGCTGCTGCTGTGGATCATCCCGCTGTCGGTGGCGCCGCCGCTGTTCTCCAACGATGTCTATTCGTATCTGGCGCAGGGCGAGATCGCGGCCCGCGGCCTCGACCCGTACGCCGTCGGCCCGGCCACCGGCCTGGGCCTGCACAACGTGCTGACCTACAACGTGCCCAACATCTGGCGCGACACTCCCGCCCCGTACGGACCGCTGTTCGTCTGGATGGGCCGCGGGATCGCCCATGTGACCGGCGACAACATCATCGTCGGCGTATGGGCGCATCGGTTGCTGGCATTGGCCGGGGTGGCTCTGATCGTCTGGGCGCTGCCGCGCCTGTCGCGGCGCTGCGGAGTCGCGCCGGTCAGCGCGCTGTGGCTGGGCGCGGCCAATCCGCTGGTGCTGTTCCATTTGGTCGGCGGCGTGCACAACGAAGCCTTGATGCTGGGCCTGATGCTGGCCGGGGTGGAGTTCTGCCTGCGCGCGCTGGCTACCGAGCACACATCCGGGCTGGGCGGGTTCGACCAGCGCGGCTGGCTCCTGCTGACCTTCGGCGCCGTGGTGATCACGCTGTCGTCGGCGGTGAAGATCCCCTCGATCATCGCGCTCGGATTCGTCGGCATGGCCCTGGCCCGGCGCTGGGGGCGCGGCTGGCGGCCGTTGCTGGCCGCCGCGGCGGTCCTCGGCGCGATCACCGTGGTCACCACGTTGTTCGTCAGTTACACCTCCGGGCTCGGTTTCGGCTGGACACACACCCTCAATGCCGCCAGCACCGTGCGCAGCTGGATGTCGCTACCCACCGCGGTCGGCATCGTCACCGGATTCGGCGGCGTGCTGCTGGGACTGGGCGACCACACCACCGCGCTGCTGAGCATTACCCGCCCGATCGCCGCGGTCGTGGCGGCGCTGATCACCATGCGCATGCTCATCGCCACGTGGACCGGGCGGTTGCAGCCGGTCGGCGCGATGGGTGTGTCGCTCGCGGCGATAGTGCTGCTGTTCCCGGTCGTGCAGCCGTGGTATCTGCTGTGGGCGATCATGCCGCTCGCGGCGTGGGCGACCACTCCCGCGTTCCGGGTCCCCGCCGTGGTGTTCTCCGCGGTCGTGAGCGTGATCCTGATGCCGCGCGGCGCGGATTTCGGGGTCTTCCAGATCATCGAGGCGGCGGTCGCCGTGGTCATCGTCGCGCTCGGATTCATCGCGGTGACCCGGAACCTGCTGCCCTGGCGTAACCGGACAGGGGTGTCTGCTCCGTCACAGCCGGGCCCGGCATACGGTGTCTCATCGTGAGCGCAGCCTCGGAACCCGCTGTCTGTATCGACGGTGTTGTGAAACGCTACGGCGACACCACCGCCGTGGACGGGATCGCTTTCGAGGTCGGACGTGCGGAGGTGCTGGCGCTGCTGGGGCCCAACGGCGCCGGGAAGACCACCACAGTCGAAATGTGTGAGGGGTTCCTCTCCCCCGACGCCGGTTCGGTGCGAGTGCTCGGGCTGGATCCGGTCGCCGATTCGGATCGCCTGCGCCCGCGCATCGGTGTGATGCTGCAGGGCGGCGGGGCCTATCCGGGTTCGCGGGCCGGCGAGATGCTCGATCTGGTCGCCTCCTACGCCGCCGATCCGCTCGATCCGCAATGGCTGCTCGACACCCTAGGCCTGCACGACGCTCGCCGCACCCCGTATCGGCGGCTCTCCGGCGGTCAGCAGCAGCGCCTCGCGCTGGCGTGTGCGCTGGTGGGGAGGCCCGAGCTGGTCTTCCTCGACGAGCCCACGGCCGGAATGGACGCGCAGGCCCGGCATCTGGTGTGGGAGCTGATCGATGCGCTGCGCCGCGACGGCGTCGGCATTCTGCTCACCACGCACATGATGGACGAGGCCGAACAGCTGGCCGACCGGCTGGTGATCATCGATCACGGCCGCATCGTCGCCGCCGGTACCCCGGCCGAGGTGACCTCCGCCGGCGCGGAAGGCCAACTACGTTTCAGCGCGCCGCCGAAACTCGACCTGTCGCTGCTGGAGAGCGCACTGCCGGAAGGGTTCGCGCCCAGCGAGACCGCGCCCGGCTCCTATCTGCTGTGCGGCGACATCACCCCGCAGGTGCTGGCCGCCGTGACGGCCTGGTGCGCGCGAATCGACGTGCTGCCCACCGACATTCGCATCGACCAGCGCCGCCTGGAGGATGTGTTCCTCGAACTGACCGGACGGGAGCTGCGCGGATGACCCGGACCGCCCCTCGTTTCACCCCCGGCACCTTCAGCCCCGCACCGCGGCCGGCCCCGCGCCTGGCGATGCTGACCGCGCAGACCCGCATGGAACTGATCCTGTTGCTGCGCAACGGCGAACAGCTCCTGCTCACCATGTTCATCCCGATCACGCTGCTGATCGGGCTGACTCTGCTGCCGCTGGGCTCGAGCCTCGGCGAACACCACAAGGTCGACCGGATCGTGCCGGCGGTGATGATGGTGGCCATCATGTCCACCGCGTTCACCGGCCAGGCCATCGCGGTCGGCTTCGACCGCCGCTACGGTGCGCTGAAACGCTTGGGCGCCACGGCATTACCGCGCTGGGGCATCGTCGGCGGCAAATGCGCGGCGGTGCTGATCGTGGTGGTCCTGCAATCGGTTCTGCTCGGCCTGATCGGCGTCGCACTGGGCTGGCGGCCCTCGATCGGCGGCCTGCTGCTGGGCGCGTTCGTCATCATGCTGGGCACCGCCGCTTTCGTCGCGATGGGACTGCTGCTGGGCGGCACCCTCAAGGCCGAGATCGTGCTCGCGCTCGCCAACATCCTGTGGTTCGTGATGCTGGGAGTGGCGAGCCTGGTCTTCGCTTCCGACAGCCTCCCGCACGCGGTGACGCTGATCGCGCGACTGATCCCCTCCGGAGCGCTGGCCGAGGCACTGGACCAAGCGTTGCACACCAGCGTGGACTGGTACGGCATCGCGGTGCTCGTGGTGTGGGGCGCGGTGACGGGCTGGCTCGCGACGCGCTGGTTCCGCTTCGACTGAATCACCGGACCCGACCCGGGTGTGACGGCAACGACACAACGTAGTAGCCCCGGTGCGGGCGCGGATCCGGCTGCGTCTACCATCGTTTCGTGCTGTCACGCGCGTTTGTGCGACTGGTCGACTTTCTGCCGCTGCCCTCCCTGCGGGTGCAGCGCATCTTCGCGTTGGCGGTGATCCTGTCCCAGGCGGGCATCTCCGTGACGGGCGCGATCGTGCGCGTCACCTCCTCCGGCCTGGGCTGCCCGACCTGGCCGCAGTGCTTCCCCGGCAGTTTCACCCCCACCGCCCACGCCGAAGTTCCGGCGCTCCACCAGGCGGTCGAATTCTCCAATCGCATGCTCACCTTCGCGGTGACGCTGTGCGCGGCGCTGATCGTGCTCGCCGTGGTACGCGCCCGGCGGCGGCGCGAGGTCGTCGTCTATGCCTGGCTGATGCCCGGCGGCACCGTGCTGCAGGCCGTGATCGGCGGAATCACCGTGCGCAGCGGATTGCTGTGGTGGACGGTGTCGGTCCACCTGCTGGCCTCGATGCTGATGGTGTGGCTGGCGACGCTGCTGTTCGCCAAGGTCGGCGAACCCGACGACGGGGTCGACGTCGTGCAGGTCCCGGCACCCCTGCGCTGGCTGACCGCACTGAGCGCGGTCGCGATGACCGGCACACTCATCGCCGGCACCCTGGTCACCGGCGCCGGACCGCACGCCGGGGACAAGAGCACCGAACGGCCGGTGGCGCGCCTGCAGATCGAGATCGTCACCCTGGTGCACGCCCACGCCGAACTGCTCGTGGCGTATCTGGCGCTGCTCGTCGGCCTCGGCTTCGGACTGGCCGCGGTGGGGATGACCCGCGCGATCCGGATGCGTCTGATCGTGGTGATCGCCACGGTCTGCGCCCAGGCGCTCGTCGGCATCGTCCAGTACTTCACACACGTTCCCGCGGCGCTGGTGGTCGTGCACGTCGGCGGCGCCACCGCGTGCATCGTCGCGACGGCCGCGTTGTGGGCCTCGATGCGCACCCGCGAACAGGTCACCGCGCCTGCCCCCGAAGCAGCCGCCCGCGCCGCCTGAACCGGGGCGCGCGCTGCCGTCGTCACGCCCGGCCGCGCGAACTCCTGCCTCCGCTGAGCAAGTGCACTACGCCGGTGTCCGATCGAGTGCGTCCCAATCGCGGATCGCGGCACAACTGCGCCGCACCATCGCGGCGAACATCTCGTCCCCGCGCGGCGTGACCGTGCCGTAGGCAGCGCCGAACACCGCGACCAGCGGCCCCTGCACCAGGGCGAAACCGTAGTCGCGCCGGCACTGATCCAGTGTGTAATCGCCGACGCCGTAGGAACACAGTGCGCGCCAATAGGTTTCGATGATGGAGTCCTCGTGCGCCCGCCGGAGGTCCGGTTCGAGACCGGTGGCGACGAAATACGACAGATCACGCGCCGGCAATCCGAGACCGAGCGTCTGCCAGTCCAGCGCCCACACCTCGACCTCGCCACTGTCCTCGGAGAACATCAGATTGTCCAAGCGGTAGTCGCCGTGGACCGGCGCGAAACGATCGGGCGCCGCCAGCAGCCAGTCGGCGATGCCGGGAACACAGGCGCGCAAGGTGTCGCGGTCGGCCGGGGACAGCCGCTCTCCCAGGCGCTCGAGGAAGATCTCCGTCGCCGGACCGTACAACTCCGACAGGGCCTGCGCCTCGGCCGCACCGTTGAAGTTCAGCCCTTCGATCGCGGACAAGCCGGGATCGCACCAGCGGGGACCGTGCAGTCCCGCCAGATTCCGGACCGCCGCGTTCGCCTGCGCCACCGTGCATCCCGCGATCTGATCGCCCTGGCGCGCCGGCGCGAGATCGTCGAGCAGCAGGGTGAATTCCGCTCCGTCACCGGCGAATTCGGCGAAATGGCAGGTGGGCACCCGCACCGAGACGGTGGGTGCGATCTCGCGGTAGAAGCGGATCTCCTGCCGATAAGCGCCCGCGACCATGGCACGCGCGGCCGGGTCGGCGGCGGGCAGTTTCGCCATCAACCGCGGGGGCGCCGATTCGCCGTCGATCTCGAGCCGGAACACCGAACCCATCTGCCCGGTGCCCACCGGCGTCGCGGTGACCGCGCGCACCGGCGTCGACAGCGCCCGGCTCAACCACTGTGGGGTGATCCGCTCGGCGTCCACCACGACCTCCGCCATTGCCGTCATCCGCGGACTCCCTTCACCCGGACACGATGCCGGACATGTGTCCAGGACAGTAACACGGCCGGGCGGCTCGGATACCGGAATGAGGGAGGCAGATGATGCGGTCATGGCCCACCCAGGCCGGGCGCTCACCGACGATCACGGCCGGATTTCGAGCGAAGCTGGCCGGACCCTGGCGATCCGGTCCGCCGCGGACGCGACATAATTTCCTCATGCCGACCTACGCCTACCGCTGCCGGGAATGTACGGAATCGTTCGAACTGACCCGGCCGATGAGCGAATCCGGCGACCCGGCTCTCTGCCCGGGTGGCCACAGCGACACCGTCAAACTGCTCACCACGGTCGCCTTGACCGGTAAGGCCGCGGGGTCGGCCGCCGCACCGCCCGCGCCGACCGGCGGCGGTTGCTGCGGGGGCGGCTGCTGCGGCTGATCGCGGTCAGGCGCGGTCGGCGATCAGCGCCCGCCCCAATCCGTAGGCACGGGACTGGCGGGCCGGTACGCCGAGCCGGCGCGCCGCCTCGATCAACTCCACATCGGCGGTGACGGTGAGCCCGTAACGCGTTGTCAGCGCGGCCATATCCGCCGGCGACCACGCCGATACGTGCGGTTCGTCCGCGAGCGGATCCTGGCCACCGGACAGCTTGCTGAACAGGCGCATACCGGCCCGGCCCAGTCCGGCGAGGCGGTTCGGGGTGGGATAGGTCGCGATCAGCCGGCTGCCGGGCGCGCTGCGGGCGGCGACGACCGCCAGCGTCGATTCGACCTGCGGCTGCGTCAGATACGGCAGGACCCCCTCCCACACCCACGTGGTCGTCGCCTCCGCGCGATGGCCCGCCTCGGTCAGTCGCGCCCCCAGGTCGTCGCGGCCGAATTGCACCGGCACATAGGTCAGCGACTTCGCGACCGGCACCAGTGTGCCCACCCGTTCGCGCTTATCCCGTTGCGAGGCAGGATGATCCACCTCGAATACGTCGGCCGCGGGGTGATCCGTCCGCCAGGCCCGCCCGTCGAGTCCGGCGCCGAGAAGCACCAACTGCGCGGCGGACGCCTCGCGGATCGCCTCGTCGATGACGACGGTGCGGGTCGCGAGGACGGCGGCCGTGGCGGTGAGCATCTCGTATTCGAGCCGCTCCCGCCAGCCGCCGGGGGGATGCTCGGCTCGGGCGCGCCGCACCGCCGCCAGTTCGTCGTCGTGAAGTAATTGCGCCGCAATGGGATCCGAGAATCGCCCGACCGCCAGTCGCCCGTCGGCCACTGCCCGGCCCTGACAGACCAGCACCGCGGTCCGGCTCGCCGCTTTATCCGTCACACCGTCGATTATGGTCGGGCGTCGCTCAGGCGGTGGCGTGCGGCCCGATCCATTCCGCGACACGCCGGTCGACTCCCCCGGTGGCCAGCTGACTCGCCAGCCAGGCGTTTACCGTCAGCGCGGTCGGCATATCGTTCTTCGGCAGCAGGAACACCTTGCCGAAGGAGTCGAACGGTGTCTCCGGATGCAGGACCCGCAGGTCGGGATGCTGCCGCACGTGGTAGCGGCCCTCCACCGAATCGGTGACGAAGACGTCCGCGCGACCGGCGGTGATCTGATCGAAAATGGTGACGTTGTCGGGCCATACCGTCAGCTGCGCATGCGGGAAATGGGCGCGGGCGAACTGTTCGTTGGTGCCGCCGCGGTTGACGATCACCCGCACCTGGGGCTGATCGATCTGCTCGATCGTCGCGTACTTGCCGGCGTCGGCGGCACGCACGATCGGGGTCTTGCCGTCGGTGCCGTAGTTCAGCGAGAAGTCGGCGTAGGCGCGCCGGGCCGCGGCGTCGGATATTCCGCCGACCGCGAGATCGCAGGCGTGCGCCGAGAAATCGCTGCCCATCGACGCCCAAGTGGTCGGCACGAATCGCAGCGGGCGCCCCAGCAGCTGCGCCATATCGCGGACCAGGTCGACGTCGATGCCCCGGTAGCCGCCGTGGCCGTCGGTCACCGAATAGGGCGGGTAGTCACCGGTGGTGCACACCCGCAGGGCCGCGGGATCCTCGGCGCGCGCCGGGGCGATCATCGTCAGGACCGCGGCCGCACCGGCCGTCGCGGCGGCGATCAGCCGATGCCGCAGAGCCATCTCAGTTCTCGTTGCGCGCCTTCGGGAACCGGGCCTGGTGGGCGACCCAGCCGGCCATCCGCGCCCAGTGTCCCTTCGCCGGGGTGGCGACCGAACTCAGATCGCGATCCCAGTGCTCGGTTTCGGCGAGGCCGTCGACGGCATCGACGACCGCCTTGGCGGTGGCCAGATCCGCGACGACTCGATCGCCGAGCACACCGTCGGCGCCGACGAGGGTGATGCGGACCCCGATGCGCCCGATCGGCTGCAGTACGGCCGTACCCGAACCACCGTGGGCGGCGACGAACTTCTTGACCGACTCGATGACGGCGGACGACGGCGTGACCGGGGCCGCGGTGGCGGTTTCGCTCATGGCGTGGAGTTTACCGTCCGGTAGGGACGGCCCAACCGCCCTACCGGTGTTCGTGGCGCGAGGGGGTGTAGAACTGAAAGCCATGCGCGCCATTCAGGTCAGCGAACACGGCGGTCCCGAAGTTCTCGTCGCGACCGAGGTCGACGATCCGGTCATCGGGCCGAATCAGCTGCTCGTCGATACCGAGGCGGCCGGTGTCAATTTCATCGACACCTATATCCGCACCGGCACCTATCCGCAGGAGGTGCCCTACATCCCGGGTTCCGAGGGCACGGGTGTGGTCGCCGAAGTCGGTTCCGAGGTGACCGAATTCACCGTCGGCGATCGGGTCGCGTGGGCCGCCGCCCCCGGAAGTTATGCGGAGAAGGTCGCGGTCAATGCGGCGGTGGCGGTGGCCGTGCCGGACGGGGTGCCGCCGGCGGTGGCGGCCTCGGCGCTGTTGCAGGGCATAACCGCGCACTACCTGATCGAATCGGTCTACACGCCGCAGCCGGGCGAGACGATTCTGGTCCACGCCGGCGCCGGCGGCGTCGGGCTCCTGCTGACCCAGCTGGCCGCCGCCCGCGATATCCGGGTGATCACCACGGTGTCCACCGACGCGAAGGAAGAGTTGTCCCGCGAGGCCGGCGCCGCACATGTGCTGCGCTACGGCGACGATCTCGCCCAGCGCGTACGCGACCTCACCGACGGGGTCGGGGTGGCCGCGGTCTACGACGGGGTGGGCGCGGCGAGGTTCGAGGCGAGCCTGGCGGCCCTGCGCATCCGCGGCATGCTGGCGCTGTTCGGCGCCGCCAGCGGTCAGGTGCCGCCGTTCGATCTGCAGCGGCTCAATCCGGCCGGCTCGCTGTTCGTCACCCGCCCGACACTGGCCCACTACACCCGCGATCGCGCCGAATTGACTTGGCGCGCAGGCGATGTCCTCGACGCCGTCGCCGACGGGACGCTGCGGGTGCGGATCGGCGCGCAATATCCCCTTGCCGAGGCCGCGCAGGCACATCGAGATCTGCAGGCCCGCAAGACCACCGGGTCGATCGTGCTGGTGCCCTGAGCGGTCAGTAGTCGCGGCCGGTGAGCCCCCGGTAGACGAATCGGGTCAGCCCAGCCACCGCCTGCTCGTCGTCGACGGCGACCACGCCCTCCTCGACCGCCTCCAGCAGTGCGCGGATCAGGAGGAACATCATCGCCACGCTGACGTCCGGGGTGCTCGGCAGGCGGAGTCCGGCCGCGCCGAAACCGTCGACGTGGTCGACGACCTCCTCGAGTTGACCGGCCGTGAACCGGTTGGCCAGCCGCGCGAGCTCCTCGTCGACCAGCGCCGCCTGCGTCACCGCCCGCAGTACCGGCCAATTGCGGCGAGCGAAGGTCCAGTACTGCTCGATATGGAATTCGACGGCCGCCGGCTTGGTGAAATCCGGATCGTGCGCACTCGCCTCGGCCGACGTATCCCCTTCGGCCGCAAAGTCTTCCAGCAGCGCCCGGAGTAGCTGTTCTTTCCCTCGAAGTGGTTGTAGAACGATCCCGCCGACCGTCCGGCCGCCGCGGTGATGTCGGTAATCTTGGTACCGGGGCCCGCACGCGACCCGCCTGACCTTCGGTGCGCCGGCCTCGGCCACGGAAGCCCCCCGGGGTGCGGGCATATTCGATCCTCGCGACCGGCCCGGCCCCGGTCAGCTCATCGCCGTCGACGGCCACGCCTTCACCGAGTACGCGGCCGCCGCGGGCACGCAGGTACAGGTGCGGCCGGACGGATATCTGGCATGGCATCGGCAGGGGTGACCCGCCGACGACCCGGCCACGCCGATGGTGGATGATCTGTGCTGCCGCCCAAGCCGATTCGCCCGCTTCGCCGTACCGTCGTACGGTGGTCGGGCGGTCGCTCGGGGCGGCCGGCAGAACAGGCATCGGTCAGGGGTTGATCCAGATGTTGGTGAAGGTTCGCAACGACGACCCGTCGCGGCTGTCCAATTCCGAACGGACGGTGGCGAACTGGCTGAAGACCTGGACCGGCGCGCACGCGTTACCCGGTATCGCGGTGGTCGCGGCCGGTGGCGCCGATGCGATCGTCTGGACGCCGAAGACCTGCGTGGTCGTCGTGATCAAGGATTTCACCGAACGGGCGAGCGGCACGCTCACCGTCTCCGGTTACCGGCCCTGGACCATCGACGACCGCATCGCGCCGCTGGCCGGAACCGAGGCCGGCACCGAACCGATGACCGAGATCCGCGCCCGCACCGGTGAGATGGCCGAGCTGCTGCGCGGTGCGCCCGGCCGGGAGCGGGTCGGGGTGACCGGCATGGTGCTGGTCATGCCGCAGTTGAGCAGCCGGGTCGCATTGGACAAGGGTGATCTCCCGGACGGGATCGATGTCGTCCTCGGCGACGGGCCCGCGGCGTTGCGCAACTACTTCAGCCGGATCACCGCGGACGCACCCGACACCTGGGATGCGACGCAGGTCGGCCAGGCATTGGCCGCGATCGGATTCGCCGCGGCCGCAACCCATTCCGATCTCACCGCGGAGGGCTTTCCCGCGCGGCTGGACCGCACTCCCCCGCCGCCGAACCCCGTCCCGTCCCGTGGCCCCACACCGCCGGCGGGGGCGCCGATTCCCGGGCGGGGTCCGGCCGGTGTCCCGGTCGCCGCCGCTGCCCCGATGTCGCCGGGTGGTGCGCCGGTATCGATGGCTCGCCCGAATCCGGCGCCGCAGCCCGCGCCCGGTCCGGTCCCCCAGCCCGTGGCCGCGGCCGGTCCGGTTCCTGCAGGGCCGGCGCCGGCCTACGGGCAGAACCAGCAACCCTATTCGGTGCCCTTCGATCCGCGCCCGCCCGCGGCTCCGCCTCGGCGCAACCGCAACCGCAGCCTGGTGCCACTGGTTCTGCTGGGCGTTCTGGTCGTCGTGCTGGCGTTGGCGGCCATGTGTACCGCGGGCGGCGGGTCCGGGTCCGGCCCCAGCCACGCTCCAGCTTCCGGTCGCACCACCACGACGACCACCTCGCATTACACCCCGGCGCCGGAGCGCACCGTGCCGCCCTCGACGCCCGGGCACGCGTGCTACCCGTTCCAGCCCGGCTGCCCCTGAGTCGCGAACCTACGGGCCGCCGGACACTACGGGCGTAGGTGGCCCGACAGCTCGACTCCCCACCCCGGAAGCGCGGCGCATCGGGACCGCCTACCGGATCGGATTACCGGTGAGGCGCGCGTCTATTCGATGTGGCGGATTGCGGGCCCAGGGCCGGGCCCGCAGCGATCTCAGCCGAACAGCGTCGAGCCGATGGTGTGCCAGCCGAGCACCGAGTCCACGGCCAGACCGCAGAACACCACGGCGAGGTAGTTGTTGGACTGCAGGAACAGCCGCAGCGGCTTGACCGACGCCCCCCGGCGCACGCCGGAGTACAGCTGATGCGCCATCAGCAGGAACCAGGCACCGGCGACGATGGCGACCGCCGCGTACACGACACCTGTCGCCGGAATCAGCGCCAGGGTGGCGAGCACCGTCAGCCAGGTGTAGATGACGATTTGCTTGGTCACCGCGCGTTCGGTCGCCACCACCGGCAGCATCGGCACGCCGGCCGCGCGGTAGTCGTCCTTGTAGCGCATGGCCAGCGCCCAGGTGTGCGGCGGCGTCCAGAAGAAGATGACCGCGAACAGCGCGACCGCGGGCCAGCCGATGGTTCCGGTGACCGCCGACCAGCCGACCAGTGCGGGCATACAGCCCGCCGCGCCGCCCCACACCACGTTCTGCGAGGTCCGGCGTTTGAGGCCGAGGGTGTAGACGAAGACGTAGAACAGGATCGTCGCGACCACGAGCAGGCCCGAGAGCAGATTCGCCTGCCACCACAACCACGCGAACGAGCCGGCACCGAGAGCGACACCGAAGACGAACGCGTTGCGGGTCGGCACCGCCTCGCGCGCCAGCGGACGCTTCGACGTGCGCTTCATGACCTTGTCGATATCGGCGTCGGCGACACAGTTGAGGGTGTTGGCACTGGCCGCACCCATCCAGCCGCCGAACAGGGTGGCCACGATCAGCCGGATGTCGACATGGCCACGGTCGGCCAGCAGCATCGTCGGGATGGTGGCCACCAGCAGCAGTTCGATGACCCGCGGTTTCGTCAGCGCGATGTAGGCGAGTACCCGGCGCGTCAGCTTCGACAGCGGGCCGCTGCCCTGGACACGGTCGGCGAGCGCCGTCGCGGAGGAGCCATGCGCATCACCCGGCTGTTGCCCAATCCGCACTGTCTCTCCTCGCAGGTGGTGCATCGATCCGGTAGGGAAGCAACGGTTTCGGCGGCGTGGCGGGCCTCCCGCGCGCAGCCGTTTCCGCTGTCACCGCAGAGCGCGGCGCGGGCGGCGCAGCCTCTACTACAGACGATGGTAGACCCCCGCGTGTTGTACTCCGGCACCCACCCGCCGCGAAAGCGCCCGTGCCGCAGGCGATCGGCCCCGGCCGGTCCCGACGCGAGTGCCACGTCACATATCCGCCGTCGGCCGCTGTGCGGAATCGCTTCGGCTCGGCACCTCGGCGGCTGTCATCATTCACCGTAATCCCGCGCACCCGCACGGGGTGCGGGCGAAGGGTTCCCCACTCGCGGCGATCAGGCGACCTCTAGGGTGGTGGGTACAGCCCGCAAGCAGCCGTTGTACACACACGAGAAGGTCAGGAGAACCTCGGTCGTGTCAGTCACAGACGACATCCGCGCCCTCACCCAGCCCGCACATCCGGCCGACTGGACCGAACTGGACACCAGAGCCGTCGACACCGTCCGTGTCCTGGCCGCCGACGCGGTGCAGGCCGCCGGCAACGGCCACCCCGGCACCGCGATGAGCCTGGCGCCGCTGGCCTACACCCTCTACCAGCGGGTCCTGCGCTACGACCCGAGCGATCCGGACTGGACGGGCCGCGACCGGTTCATCCTGTCGTGCGGGCATTCCAGCCTGACCCAGTACATCCAGCTGTACCTGTCGGGACTGGGCCTGGAGCTCGACGACCTGAGGCACCTGCGCAAGTGGGGTTCGCTGACCCCGGGCCACCCGGAGTTCCGCCACACCAGGGGCGTGGAGATCACCACCGGCCCGCTCGGCCAGGGCTTGGCCTCGGCGGTCGGCATGGCGATGGCGGCCCGGCGCGAGCGCGGTCTCTACGACCCGTCCGCCTCGACCGGCGCCAGCCCGTTCGACCACTTCGTCTACGTCATCGCCTCCGACGGCGATATCGAAGAGGGCGTCACCTCGGAGGCCTCCTCGCTGGCCGGCACGCAGCAGCTGGGCAATCTGATCGTCTTCTACGACGACAACCGGATCTCCATCGAGGACGACACGTCCATCGCGCTGACCGAGGACACCGCCGAGCGCTACCGCGCCTACGGCTGGCACGTGCAGGTCGTCGAGGGCGGTGAGAACGTCACCGGCATCCTGGAGGCGATCGAGGCCGCCAAGGCCGTCACCGACAAGCCGTCGTTCATCCTGCTGCGCACGATCATCGGCTATCCCGCGCCGAACAAGATGAACACCGGCGCCGCGCACGGCGCCGCGCTGGGCGCCGACGAGGTCGCCGCCACCAAGGAGATCCTGGGCTTCGATCCGGGCCAGAGCTTCGTCGTCGACGACGAGGTCATCGCCCACACCCGCGGCAACGCCGCCGAACGCGCCAAGTCGGCCCGCGCCGCCTGGCAGGAGCAGTTCGACGCGTGGGCGCAGGCCAACCCGGAGAACAAGGAGCTGTTCGACCGGCTGCGCGAGCGCCGGCTGCCGAAGGGCTGGACCGAGGGCCTCCCCTCGTTCGAGCCCGACGCCAAGGGCATGGCCACCCGTAAGGCCTCGGGCAAGGTCCTGGCCGCGCTGGCCCCGGTGCTCCCGGAGCTGTGGGGCGGTTCGGCCGACCTGGCCGAATCGAACAACACCACCATGCCGGGCGTGCCGAGCTTCGGCCCCGCGTCGATCTCCACGGGTATGTGGAAGGCCGAGCCCTACGGCCGCACCCTGCACTTCGGTGTGCGCGAGCACGCGATGGGTTCGATTCTCAACGGCATCGCCCTCCACGGCCCGACCCGGCCCTACGGCGGCACCTTCCTGGTGTTCTCCGACTACATGCGCCCGGCGGTCCGGCTGGCCGCGCTCATGCGTGTGCCGGCCATCTACGTCTGGACCCACGACTCCATCGGCCTGGGTGAGGACGGCCCGACCCACCAGCCGATCGAGCACCTCGCCGCGCTGCGCGCCATCCCGGGCCTGAACGTGGTCCGCCCCGGCGACGCCAACGAGACCGTGTACGCGTGGCGCACCATCCTGGAGCTCGAAAGCGCCGAGCAGCATTCGCATTTCGTGCCGGCCGACCACCCGCACACCGACGGCCCGTCGGCGCTGGCGCTGACCCGCCAGGACGTGCCCACCCTGGAGGGCACCAGCTACGAGGGCGTCTCCCGCGGCGGCTACATCCTGGCCGAATCCTCCACCGGCACACCGCAGGTGATCCTGATCGCCACCGGTTCCGAACTTCAGCTCGCCGTCGCGGCGCGCACTACGCTGGAGGAGCAGGGCATCGGCACCCGCGTGGTGTCCATGCCGTGCGTGGAATGGTTCGACGCGCAGGAACAGTCCTACCGCGACGAGGTGCTGCCGCCGCAGATCACCGCCCGCGTCACGGTCGAGGCCGGTATCGCGATGCCGTGGCACCGCTTCACCGGCAGCGACGGTGAGAACGTCTCGATCGAGCACTTCGGTGCCTCGGCCGACTTCAAGACCCTGTTCCGCGAATTCGGCATCACCGCCGAAGCCGTCGTCGATGCCGCGAAGCGCTCACTCGACAAGGTGAAGGGATAACCAATGGCACAGAACGAGAATCTCGCCGCACTGTCTCGCGCAGGCGTGTCGGTGTGGCTCGACGATCTGTCACGCAACCGGATCCGCTCGGGCAATCTCGCCGACCTCGTCGCCACCCGCAGCATCGTCGGCGTGACCACCAACCCGACCATCTTCCAGGCGGCCCTGAGCGAGGGCCACGCCTACGACGACCAGGTCAAGGAGCTGGCCGCCCAGGGCGCCGACGCCGACGCCGCCATCCGCACGATCACCACCGACGACGTCCGCTCGGCCTGCGACGTGCTGGCCGAGGTCTTCGACGCGACCGGCGGCGTGGACGGCCGGATCTCGATCGAGGTCGACCCGCGACTGGCCTTCGACACCGACAAGACCGTCGCGCAGGCGGTCGAGCTGTGGAAGATCGTCGATCGGCCGAATCTGTTCATCAAGATTCCGGCCACCGAGGAGGGCCTGCCCGCGATCACGCGCGTGATCGCCGAAGGGATCAGCGTCAATGTCACGCTGATCTTCTCGGTGCAGCGCTACCTCAGCGTGATGGGCGCCTATCTGGACGGCCTGCGCAAGGCGCGCATCGCCGGCCACGACCTGGCCCGCATCCATTCGGTCGCGTCGTTCTTCGTCTCCCGCGTGGACACCGAGATCGACAAGCGGCTCGAGCAGATCGGTTCGGACGAGGCGCTGGCCTTGCGCGGTAAGGCCGGAATCGCCAACGCGCGCTTGGCCTATGCCGCCTACCAGGACGTGTTCGACGGGGGTGACCACACCTCGACCTACTCGCATCTGGCCTCGTCCGGTGGTAACCGGCAGCGGCCGCTGTGGGCGTCGACGGGCGTGAAGAACCCGGACTACCCCGACACCATGTACATCACCGAGCTGGTGGCGCCGAATACGGTCAACACGCTGCCGGAGAAGACCCTCGAGGCGTTCGCCGACCACGGCGAACTGCGCGGGGACACGGTGTCGGGCACGGCGGCCGACGCGCAGGGTGTGTTCGACGCGCTCACCGGCGTCGGAGTCGATCTCGACGACGTGTTCGCCGTCCTCGAGCGCGAAGGTGTCGAGAAGTTCGAGAAGTCGTGGGACGAGCTGCTCACGGCGACCACCGCCGAGTTGAAGAGCACCGGAAGCAACTGACCGCGATGGCCGGCCAGAAAAAGACGGCCGCCCCGGGGAATCCGCTGCGCGAGGAGCGCGACAAGCGGCTTCCCCGGATCGCCGGCCCGTGCAGCATGGTGATCTTCGGGGTGACAGGGGACCTGTCACGCAAGAAACTGATGCCGGCCATCTACGACCTCGCGAACCGGGGGCTGCTGCCCCCGGGTTTCGCGCTGGTCGGGTTCGCCCGGCGCGATTACGCCGACGAGGATTTCGCTCAGGTCGTCCTCCAGGCGGTCAAGGAGCATGCGCGCACCCCGTTCCGGCAGGAGGTGTGGGAACAGCTGTCGGAAGGTATCCGCTTCGTGCAGGGCACCTTCGACGACGACGCCGCCTTCGGCACGCTCGCGCAGACGCTCAAGAAGCTGGACGCCGAACGCGGCACCGGCGGCAACCACGCCTTTTATCTGTCGATCCCGCCGAACGCGTTTCCGATTGTGCTGGAACAGCTTTCGCGCACCGGGCTGGCGAAGCCGCCGGATCCGGGGCCGGGTAAACCGCAGCCGTGGCGGCGGGTGGTGATCGAGAAGCCCTTCGGTCACGACCTGCAGAGCGCCCAGGAGCTCAACGCCCTGGTCAACCGGGTGTTCCCCGAGGAGACGGTCTTCCGTATCGACCACTACCTCGGCAAGGAGACGGTGCAGAACCTGCTGGCGCTGCGGTTCGCGAACGAACTGTTCGAGCCGATCTGGAACGCCAACTTCGTCGACCACGTGCAGATCACGATGGCCGAGGACATCGGATTGGGCGGGCGCGCAGGCTATTACGACGGCATCGGCGCCGCCCGCGACGTCATCCAGAACCATCTGCTGCAGCTGCTGGCGCTGACGGCGATGGAGGATCCGGTCAACTTCCAGCCGCGACAGCTGCAGATCGAGAAGATCAAGGTGCTCTCGGCAACGAAGCTGGTCGAACCGCTGGAGGAGACCACCGCCCGCGGCCAGTACGCGGCCGGCTGGCAGGGCAGCGAGCGCGTGGTGGGCCTGGCCGAGGAGGAGGGTTTCGATCCGCATTCGCGCACCGAGACCTACGCCGCGATCACGCTGAACGTCGACACGCGCCGCTGGGCGGGCGTGCCGTTCTATCTGCGCACCGGAAAACGCCTGGGGCGCAGGGTCACCGAGATCGCGGTCATGTTCAAGCGGGCCCCGCATCTGCCCTTCGATCAGACCATGACCGAGGAGCTGGGCCAGAACGCGCTCGTCATCCGGGTGCAGCCGGACGAGGGCATCACCATGCGGTTCGGTTCGAAGGTGCCCGGATCCAGTATGGAAGTCCGCGACGTCAACATGGATTTCAGTTACGGCGAATCGTTCACCGAATCCTCGCCCGAGGCCTACGAGCGGCTCATCCTGGATGTGCTGCTGGGCGAGCCGTCGCTGTTCCCGGTCAACGAGGAGGTCGAATTGGCGTGGCGCATCCTCGATCCCGTACTCGATCATTGGGCCGAGGGCGGTAAGCCCGAGTTATACGAGTCCGGCACCTGGGGTCCGGCCTCGGCCGACGAAATGCTCGCCCGCACCGGGCGCGAATGGCGGCGGCCATGATCGTCGACATGCCCGACACCAGCACCCGCGAGGTGACCAAACGACTGGTCAGCCTGCGCGAGTCCAACGGTGTGATCGCCATGGGCCGGGTGCTCACGCTGGTGGTGTGCACGCTGGATTCCTCGGAGGCCGAGGACGCCATCGACGCGGCCAACGACGCCAGCCGCGAACACCCCTGTCGCGTGATCGTGCTCGCGCGCGGCGACCGGTTCTCCGAGACCAAACTCGACGCCCAGATCCGGGTCGGCGGCGACGCCGGGGCGGCCGAGGTGATAGTGCTGCGACTGCAGGGCGAGCTGGTCAACAACGAGAGCAGCGTGGTCATCCCGTTCCTGCTGCCGGACACTCCGGTGGTGGCGTGGTGGCCGCGCGGCGCGCCGGAGTTTCCGTCGCGGGATTCGGTGGGACGCTTGGCGATTCGCCGGATCACCGATTCGACCTATGCCCCGGACCCGCGTGCGGCGATCACCCGGCGGCTGGATTCCTACGCACCGGGCGACACCGATTTGGCGTGGAGCCGGATCACGTTCTGGCGGGCGCTGCTGGCCTCGGCACTCGACGTGCCGCCGTACGACCCGATCGAATCGGTAACGGTTTCGGGGCTGGCCGAAGAACCCGCGCTCGACATTCTGGCGGGATGGCTGGCGGCCAAATTGGCGTGCCCGATCCACCGTCGGACCGGAGAGTTGAAGGTCGTCCTGCACCGCGCGTCGGTGTCGGTCGGCATCGAACGTCCGCAGACGGGCCGCACCGCGACCCTGACGCGGACCGGCGAGCCCGATCAGCGGTTCGCGCTCGCCCGTCGTGAGACCAAGGACTGCCTGGCGGAGGAACTGCGGCGGCTCGATGCCGACGAGGTCTACGCCGAGGCACTGGCCGGAATCGGGAAGGTGATCTATGAGTAAGCCGGAAATCGCGGTTTTTGCCGATCACGACGAACTGGTGAAGGCGGCCGCCGTGCGGTTCGTGCAGGTGGTGACCAGGGCTCAGGCCGAGCGTGGTTCGGCGTCGGTGGTTCTCACCGGCGGCGGCACCGGGATCGCCCTGCTGGAGCAGGTGCGGCACGCACCCGGCGCGATCGACTTCGGTCGCCTGGATGTGTTCTGGGGCGACGAGCGGTTCGTCCCGGCGGGCGATGCCGAACGCAACGAATTGCAGGCGCGCGAGGCGTTGCTCGATCACGTGGCGGTCGACCCGGCGCGGGTGCATCCGGTCGCGACCTCCGACGGGGAGTATCCGGATCCGGTCGAGGCCGCCGCCGAGTATTCGGCGACGGTGCACGCGCATCTGGCCGAGCACGGCGCATTCGACCTGCATCTGCTCGGCATGGGTGGCGACGCTCATGTGAACTCGCTGTTCCCGCATTCCGCGGCCGTGGCGGAGGAGCACGAACTCGTTCTCGCCGTAACCGATTCGCCGAAGCCGCCGCCGGTGCGTGTCACCCTGACCCTGCCCGCGGTCGCCCGCGCGCGGCACGTGGTTCTGGTGGTCGGCGGCGAGGGCAAGGCCGAGGCGGTGGCCCAGGCGGTGGGCGGCGCTTCCCCGCTCGAGATCCCGGCGGCCGGGGCGCACGGCAGCGAAACCACCACCTGGATGGTCGACGAAGCGGCGGCCGCGAAGCTGCCCTGAGGCCGGGACGGAATCCCGGCTAATCGTCCTCCGTCTGCGCCCACGCGGCGACAGGCAGGCTCAGATACACACCGACGAGGTGGCCCGCGGGCAGGATGCGGGCCACCTCGTCGTGAATACGGCCCGCCCGGCGGTGCGCGTAGACGCCCTCCTGTCGCTACCGGCGCGGGGAGTGAGCGAATCCCTACCGCGGCACCGCATTTCGCGACGCGTCGCCGGCGACGAGTTCGGCGAGGTGACGCAACAGGAAGTCGTTCACCGCATCGGTGCGCTCGAGTTGGACGAGATGTCCTGCGCCGGGCACCTTTTCGACGGCCCGCAGATCCGGTACGTGCGCACGCAGCACCGCCAGTGGGTCGCGGCCGCTGAAACCCTCCATATCCGGGTCGTTTTCGCCGTAGAGGAAGCAGGTCGGCACCGGCACCGTCGTCGGCAGGCCCTCGGTCAGCTCCCAGTTGCGGTCCAGCGCCCGGTACCAGGTCAGCCCGCCGGTGAAGCCGGTCCGTTCGAATTCGGCTGCCAGGGTGTCGAATTCGGATTCCGAGAGCCACGGCCAGGGCAGTGCGAGCGCCTGCGGCAGTGCGTCCAGATAACCGATACCGGGCGGATTCTTCCAGGTGTCGAGGTAGTGGAACTCGCCACTGAGCGCGTAGTACACGCGGGCCAGGAATTCGCGGGGGCGAGCGGCGAGTTCGGCGTCGGCGACACCGGGCTCCTGAAAATACGACAGATGCAGGAAATGACGCTGTGCGGCGCGCGTCCAGAACTCCGACGGCGCCTTCGGCGGCCGGGGCGCGTACGGATTGTTCAGCACCATGATCGCCGCCACCCGTTCCGGCGCCCGCAGTGCCAGCTCCCACACCAGCTGCGCGCCGAAGTCCAGGCCGACGAAAACCGCTCGCTCGGCGCCGATCTCGTCGAGCAGCCCGAGCAGATCGCCGATCACGGCCCGATTGGTGGTCGCCTCCACCCCGCCGGGCGCCTCGGTCCGGCCGTAGCCGCGCAGATCCGGGGCGATGGCGTGATATCCGGCTGCCGCAAGCGCCGACAATTGCCGATGCCACACGTACCAGCCGTGCGGAAATCCGTGGCAGAAGATGACCGGATACCCGCGTCCCGCTTCGGCGATATGCAGCCGAATCCCGTTGGTCTCCACGAACCGATGCGTCGGCCCCACTGCGCCTCCCAGGTACTAGAACACGTTCTCGTTTCACGGTAGTGTCCCGGAGTCGTGAACGGAATACTGACCGATCGAGTCGCCGTCGTCACCGGCGCGAGCCGCGGTATCGGCAAGGGCATCGCGCTCGAGCTGGGTGCGGCCGGCGCGACGGTGTACGTGACCGGGCGCTCCGAAAGTCCCGGGCAGCTGCCGGGCACCGTGGCCGCGACCGCCGGCGAGATCGACGAGCTCGGCGGGCGCGGGGTGCCGTTCGTCTGCGACCACCGCGACGACGAGGCGGTGACACGGTTGTTCGAAACCGTGCGCGCCGATCACGGCCGGTTGGATGTGCTGGTCAACAACGTCTACAACTCCCCCGCCTCGGCGCGCTGGCTCGGCAAACCGTTCTGGAAGGTGCCGCCGAAGGCCTGGGACGAGGGCTTCGATATCGGCGTGCGCTCCCATTACGCCGCCGCCCATTTCGCGGCGCCGCTGCTGATCGAATCGGGCGGGCTGATCGTCGACATCTCCTCGCCGGGCGCCGAACATTTCACCCACAACGTCGTCTACGGCGTGGGCAAGGCCGCCGTCGACCGGCTGACCGCCGATATGGCGCACGATCTGGCCGGCACCGAGGTCACGGTGGTGTCGCTGTGGCCGGGGATCGTGAATACCGAACTGCTGCAGCTGGTTCCGGCCGATGCGCAGGGCCGGCGCCTGATCACGCTGCCCGGTGAGGGCACCTTCGATCTGAACGAGGCCGAGACTCCGCATTTCGCCGGGCGCGCGGTGGTCGCGCTCGCCGCGGATCCGGGCCGGCGCTCACGCACCGGCCGGGCGTGGCGGGTGGCCGATCTGGCCGAGGCCTACGGCTTCACCGATATCGACGGTCGCGTGCCGCGCACGTGACAGGCGCTGTTCCCTTAGCCTGAGGCGGCGGCTCGCATCCCGCGACGCCGGCAGTGAAGGAGGGTGGATGGACGCGATCGCGAATTTCGACGCGCTGGTGGCGGCGGCGGACGCTCCGATCTACGTGGTGACGGTGGCGACGGAATCCGAGCGCGCCGGGTGTGTGGTGGGCTTCGCGTCCCAGGTCGGGATCGAACCGCGCCGATTCCTGGTGTGCTTGTCCGAACTCAACTACACCTACCGGGTGGCCGCGGGCGCCACCCACGTCGCGGTGCATCTCGTCGATTCCGGTTCGCGGGCCCTGGCCCAGCTGTTCGGTGCGGAGACCGGCGACGATGTCGACAAGTTCACCTGGTGCCGCTGGCATCACGGGCCCGACGGAGTGGTGGTGCTCGACGAGGCGGCGGCCTGGTTCTCCGGCCGGATCCTCGAGCGCCACGATTTCGGCGACCACGTGGGTCTGCTGCTGGAACCGCTGGGCGGCCCGACCCCGCCGGAGGGCATCACCGGGCTGCGCTACAGCGACCTCGCCGGTCTCACTCCCGGCCACCCCGCCTGAAGGCTCCCCTGGGCCTCCGGCGTTCGAGACCCTCAGCCATTCGCTGCGAGGTCGAGGAAGCTCCGCACCGACCTGGCCGGCGCGGGCCGGGTCCGCCAGGCCAGCCGCAGGGCCGACGGCGGGGCGTCCGGGATATCGAGGTAGGCCACGCCGGGATGCGGCGCTCGGGTGCGTGCCAGCTCGGGAACGGCCCCGATCCCCCGGTCGGCGGCGATCAACTCGATCCACTCGTCGAAGTTCGTGCAGGTGACGATCTCGCGGCCGGGTTCGGCTGCGGGCCAACTGGTTTCGTCGGTGGTGCCGGAGACGGTATTGACCACCAGCGGATAGGCCGCCAGATCCTGCCACCGCAGCGCCGCCGCGTTGGCCAGCGGCGAGCGGATGGACACCGCCGCCACCCGCCGCTCGGTGCCGATGATCCGCCCGGTCATGGCGGCAGGCAGCCGAATATCCTTGCGATACAGCGCGATATCGATACTTCCCGCCGCGACGGCGGCCACCGGATCGTCGATGCGATGGATGCCGACCCGCCCGCCGCGCGCCTCGAAGCGCGTGCGGACCTCGGTGAACCAGTCGTCGGGCAATAGCCAGGAAAACCCCACCGATACCCGGGCTCGCAGCCGCAGATCGGCGGTGACGGCATCGATATCGGCGACGATCCGGGTCGCGGCCGCGAGCAGATACTCCCCTTCCGCGGTGAGGACGAAGCGCCGCGCACTGCGCTCGACCAGCCGGCAGTCCAGAATCCGTTCGGCCTGTTGCACGGTGCGAGTCAGCGAGGGCTGGGTGGTGTGCAGCCGCGCTGCGGCGCGGGTGTAGTTGGCTTCCTCGCACAGCACCAGGAACGCGCGCAGATGCCGCAATTCCAGATCCATACGTTCAGCGTATACATCGTGCACAGGAAGCATTTCACGGGGCCGCGCCGGATCCGTAGCGTTGGTCGGCGTGACCATCGCACTTCCTCGACAGGCATCGCTCGCGCCCGCGCTGCGCGCCTCGGCCGGATTGGCCGCCGCCATGGGCATCGGTCGCTTCGTCTACACGCCGCTGCTTCCGGTGATGATCGACGCCGGACGCTTCGGCGCACATACCGGCGCGGTCGTGGCCGCGGCCAACTATGCGGGCTATCTGCTGGGCGCGGTCGCGCTGGCGCGGTTTCCGGAATACAACGGCCGCACGACTTTTCGGCTGTCGGCCGCCGCGCTGGTGGCGAGTGAGGCGGCCATGGCGATCCCCGCGCCGGCGATCCTGCCGATCATCCTGCGGACGGTGGCCGGCGTCGCGAGCGCGGTGCTGTTCATCGGCTGCGCGCAGATCGCCGCCCGGCACGAAAACCGAAGGCGCGCAGCGGGTATCGCCTTCGCCGGAGTGGGCACGGGAATCGCGGCGACGGGTGCGCTGGTACTGATCGCGCAATCGGTGCTGTCGTGGCAGGCGCTGTGGCTCGCCGCGGCCGCGCTGACCGCGCTGCTGCTGTGGCCGGCCCTGCGGCTGGAAGTCGTCGCCGGTAGCCGTACCGGCGCGGCGACAGTGCGGTCGCCACGCTCCTGGCGGTTGCTTCAGCTGACCTATTTCCTGGAGGGGCTGGGCTACATCGTCCTGGGAACGTTCCTGGTCGCCGCCGTGGACGCCACCGGTCATCGGACCGCGGGCACCGCGATCTGGATCGTCGTGGGAGTGGCGGCCGCCCCCGCGACCGTGGTGTGGAGCCTGATCGCCCGGCGGGCTACTCCGGTGATCGCCCTGGTGGCCGCCCTGGTGCTGCAATGTCTGTCGGCTCTGCTGCCGACGCTGTCGGCGGGTGTCTGGCCGGCGGTGGCGTCGGCCGCGCTGTTCGGCGCGACCTTCATGGGAATCACCCTGCTCGCCCTCGAGATCGGCGACGATCTGGCCGGTCCGGGTGCGGCGGCGACGTTGACCGCCGGATACGGGCTCGGCCAGATGCTCGGACCTCTGGCGGTGGCGCCGGTGCTCGGCGACAGCTACGCCGCCGCGTTCACGATCGCGGCGGCGATCCTGGCCGTGGCCGCGGTATCGGCGATCGCGATCTGCTCGCGGCGGCGCCGTGACGCCGCCGCGACGATCAGGCGAACTTGATCTCGAAGCCGATACCGAGGATGGCGATGAACCAGATCAGGCCGACGAAGATGGTGATGCGGTCGAGGTTCTTCTCGACCACCGTGGATCCGGACAGACTCGACTGCACACCACCACCGAACAGGCTGGACAAGCCTCCACCCTTCGCGCGGTGCAGCAACACCAGCAACACCAGCAGGACGCTGGTGATGACCAGGAGGATATCCAGGAACATTTGCATGCCGACAGTTTATGGGATGCTCAGCCCACCACCGAACCGGCCGTCATCCCGCCGTCGACGACGAATTCCGCACCGGTGCAGTAGCTGGATTCGGTGCTCGCCAGAAAGACCACCAGATCCGACACCTCGGCGGGCAGGCCGAGCCGCGCACGCACATTCTCGCCGCGATCGACCGCGATCTCCTCGGTGACCCCGATCATCGGCGTCAGAATTCCGCCGGGATGCACCGAGTTGACCCGCACGCCCTCGGGCGCGAGTTCCAGCGCGGCCGACTTGGTGAGCCCCCGCACTCCGAACTTCGAGGCCGTGTAGGCGTGCATGCCGCTCACGCCCTGCATACCGGCCGCGGAGGAAATATTGATCACCGCGGCAGGGCGGGCGGCGACCAGCGCGTCGCGCGCGGCGCTCAATCCCAGGAAGGGACCGGTCAGATTGATGTCGATGACCCGCTGCCACTGCTTCTCGGTGTAGGTGCCCAGCGGGCCGCCGTCCAGCACGCCCGCATTGTTGACCAGCACATTCAACAGCCCGAATCGTTCGACGGTGGCGGCGACCGCGGCCTGCCAGCCGGCGGCCTCGGTGACGTCGAGATGTACGTAGCCGGCCTGCTCACCCAGTTCCGCGGCCAGCGCCTGGCCCGCGTCGTCGGCGATGTCGCCGAGCATCACCCGCGCTCCCTCGGCGACGAAGGCCCGCGCGTGCGAGGCGCCCATGCCGGAGGCGCCGCCGCTGATGAGGGCGACCCGGCCCGTCAAACGTCCACTCATGACATCGTCTCTCTTCTCTCGTCTATCGGGGTCAGGATGCGGGAATGGACGGGCCGTCCAGCCGCAGCACGCACCGGGTGCCGGTGTAGATGGTGGGCATGCATTCGTTGCAGTGGATGCAGGCCGAACGGGTCTCGGCGTCGGAGCCGATGCGCTGCAGCAGATCCGGCTCGCGGAGCAGGGCGCGGCCCATCGCCATGAATTCGAAGCCCTCACGCCGGGCCCGCCGCATATCGTCGATATCGGTGATGCCGCCCAGCAGCACCAGCGGCATCGACAGCTCGCGGCGGAACTGGCGGGCCCGTTCGAGCAGGTAGGTGCCGTGATATGGGTACTCACGCAGGAACGCCTTGCCGACGACCTTGAAGCCCAGCCGGGTCGGGCCGGGCAGCGTCTTGGCGAAAGCCTGCCGTGGCGCATCGCCGTGGAACAGCAGCATCGGGTTGAGCAGCGAACTACCCGCGGTCAGTTCGAGGGCGTCGAGTCCGCCGTCGGATTCCAGCCAGGAGGCCACCTGGAGTGACTCGGCCAGCGAAAATCCGCCGCGCACACCGTCTTCCATATTCAGCTTGGCCAGAATCGCCAGCCGGCCGCCGACGGCTTCGCGCACCGCGAGCGCGATCTCACGGGCCATCCGGGCGCGATGTTCCAAGGGCCCGCCGTAGGCATCCTTCCGGCGGTTCAGCAGCGGACTGAGGAACGAGCTGACCAGATAGTTGTGGCCGAAATGCAGTTCCACGGCATCGAATCCGGCCTCCTCGGCCAGCAACACCGCCCGCACGTGCGCGGCCACCACATCCTGGATCTCGGCCACCGAGGGCGACCGCATCATCTTCATGCTCAACGGCGACCACAACCGCGTCGGCGCCAGCGCCGGTGCCCGGTTCGAGGCCGCGTTGGCGACCGGGCCCGCATGGCCGATCTGCGCGCTGACCTTGGCTCCTTCGGCGTGGATGGCGTCGGTGAGCCGCCGCAGTCCCGGTAGCGCCTCGGGGCGCATCCAGATCTGGTGGCGGTCGGTGCGCCCGCCCGGGGCGACGGCACAGTAGGCGATGGTGCTCATCCCCACGCCGCCGGCCGCGATCTCCCGATGGAACTCGATCAGTTCGTCGGTGACCAGCGCGTCGGGGGTCCGGCCCTCGAAGGTGGCGGCCTTGATCACCCGGTTGCGCAGGGTGATCGGGCCCAGATCGACGGGTTCGAAAATATCGTTCACTACTACTCCTGTACGGCGGGATGCGAAGCGGTGGAGGCGGGCACGGCGGGATGCGGGGTATCGGTAGCGGGCGGCGGTGCGCTCAACCCGGCGATGACGAATTCGCGCAGCGTCGCCACCGCGGACGGCGCGATGTCGTAGTCCTCGGTGCTGCCGAAGCGCATGATGATCAGGTCGAAGGCCAGCTGCCAGCGGCGGCGGGCCTCACCGGAGGTCAGCTCCGGCAGCAGCTGTGACCACGACTCCATCCGGAACCACTGGTGCTGCCAGGACATCGGCCGCCGGCGCAGGATCAATCCGGCCAGCAGCCGCAGATGCAACCGGCCCATCGGGTCGGCGGCGAGCTCGACGAACGGCGCGAGCACCGCGTCGAGCACCGCCGGGACCGAGCTCGGCTCGGTGGCGGTGGCCGCGGCCAGCCCCTCGGCCCACAGCGGTCCGAGCCGATCCTCGATGAGCGCGGCGATCAGCGCCTCCTTGGAGCCGAAGTGGTAGTGCACCGCGGCCGGGTTGGCGCCCGCGGCCACGCAGATCGACCGCACCGAGACGTCCTCGTAGCGCTCGGTCAGCAGTAACCGCTCCGCCGCCGCCAGCAGTTTGGCCCGGGTCCCGGCTGACACCTTCTCGCCCATGCCGTTAGTGAACCACGACACAGAACAGGTTTCAATCACTGATTGAATCAGTGAGACAAAGTGCTGCGCACCGGCCGTTTCTCGAGTAGTGGACATGTCAAGGAATACTGGGACATCTGCCCTCGTTCAGGTGATTGAACTTTTGATCAGATCTCAGGAGGCGGCCATGCAGTTCGGCATCTTCACCGTCGGCGACGTCACCGTCGATCCGACCACCGGCATCGCGCCCACGGAGGGCGAGCGCATCGACGCGATGATGCGACTGGCCCTGAAGGCCGAGGAGGTCGGGCTGGACGTGTTCGCCACTGGCGAGCACCACAATCCGCCGTTCGTGCCGTCCTCGCCGACCACCATGCTCGGCTGGGTCGCGGCGCGCACCGAGAAATTGCAGTTGTCGACCTCGACCACGCTCATCACCACCAACGACCCGGTGAAGATCGCCGAGGACTACGCGATGCTGCAACATCTGTCGGGCGGCCGGGTCGACCTGATGATGGGCCGCGGCAACACCGGGCCGGTCTACCCGTGGTTCGGCAAGGACATCCGCAAGGGCGTCGAGCTCGCGATCGAGAACTACCACCTGCTGCGCCGGCTGTGGCGCGAACCGGTGGTCGACTGGCAGGGCCAGTTCCGCACGCCGCTGCAGGGATTCACCGCGACTCCCGCACCGCTGGACGGCACGCCGCCGTTCGTGTGGCACGGCTCGATCCGTTCGCCGGAGATCGCCGAGCAGGCCGCCTATTACGGCGACGGCTTCTTCCACAACAACATCTTCTGGAACAAGGAACACACCGAGGAGATGGTGCGGCTGTACCGGCAGCGGTTCGAGCACTACGGTCACGGCTCGGCCGACCAGGCGATCGTCGGTCTGGGCGGGCAGGTGTTCATGGCCGAGACCGAAGCGGAGGCCAAGAAGTTCTTCCGGCCCTACTTCGACAACGCGCCGGTCTACGGGCACGGTCCGTCGCTGGAGGATTTCAGCGAGATGACGCCGCTGACCGTCGGCACTCCCGAGCAGGTCATCGAGCGCACCCTCGGTTTCGCCGACTACGCCGGTGACTACCAGCGCCAGCTGTTCCTGATCGACCACGCCGGTCTGCCCATCGACGTCGCCCTGGAACAGGTCGAGATCCTGGGCCGCGAGGTGGTGCCGGTGCTGCGCAAGGAATTCGAATTGCGCCGTCCCGCGCACGTTCCCAGCGATCCGCCGACCCACGCGTCGCTGGTGGCCGCCGGTCCGGAGGCGCCGCATCATCTGGTGGAGCCGGCGCGTGAGCGGCTGCTGGCCGCGGCCGAGCAGGCCTGATTCATTCCACCGCGTATTCATCCGACCGCATCGAACGAGGGACGAAAACCCATGTCGCACACCGTTGTCGTACTCACCGCCGGGTTGTCGCAGCCGTCGAGCACCCGCCTGCTCGCCGATCAACTCGCCGATGCGGTGGCCTCGGCCGTCGGCGCCCGCGGTGAGGCCGTGACCATCGAGGTCATCGAATTACGGGATCTGGCAAGCGATCTCGCCGCCACGATGGTCTCCGGCGGCCTGCCGACGCCCGCGGTGGCGGCGGCGCGGGAGAAGGTGTCCGCGGCCGACGGCCTCATCGCCGTCACCCCGGTGTTCGCCGCGAGCTACTCCGGGCTGTTCAAGATGTTCGTCGACGTGCTCGACACCGAGGCGCTCAACGCCATGCCGGTGCTCATCGCAGCCACGGCGGGAACCGCCCGGCACGCGCTGGTGCTCGAGCATGCGATGCGGCCGTTGTTCACCTACCTGCGCGCGGTCGTCGTTCCGACCGGCGTGTTCGCCGCGACCGAGGATTTCGGTTCGGCCGGACTGGGTGAGCGGATCCACCGCGCCGCGGCCGAATTCGCCACCCTGGTGGTCGCGGTACCGACCGGCGTGGACGGGTTCCTCCCCGAACCGGCCCGGACCCGGCAGTCGGGTAACCACGTCGGCGAGGTGACGCCGTTCGCCAAGCTGCTCGCGGGCCACACGGGACACACCGAACGTCCCCACCGGCCGGCCGAACAGCGGTAGGACACCGCGCTTCTCTCCCCTGCCGGCCCGGCCCACGCTCCGATCGACTCGCTCGGGGTAGGCCGGCGGGTTCGCTTCGACCGCCCGCACACCCAATCCGGTGCGCGGGCGGTCGCACGCGACATGATGGAGGGGTGACTGCGGGCCCGGAAGAGCTTCTCGACGACTGGTTGCGTGTATCCCTGGCGGAGGTGCGGCCGGGATCGCGACGCGCCGCCACCGATCCGATCGGCAGCGGCAGTCCGATCACCGTCGGGCCGTGTCTGGACTTGTTCGACGCTCAGGCCACGAGCCGGCATCTGGATTTCGCGGCACGGCGGCTCGGCGCGAGCAAGCGCGGGTACTACAGCATCGGGTCCAGCGGGCACGAGGGCAATGTGGTGCTGGCGCAGGCATTGCGCAGCACCGATCCGGCGCTGTTGCACTACCGGTCCGGTGCGTTCTTCGTGCACCGCTGCCGGCAGATCCCGGGACTGGACCCGATCCGTGAGGTGCTGCTGGGAGTCGTCGCGGCGGCCGCCGATCCGATCTCGGGCGGGCGGCACAAGGTGTTCGGCAGTGCGCCCGCGTCGGTGATACCGCAGACCTCGACCATCGCCTCCCATCTCCCCCGCGCGATGGGTCTGGCCTTCGCGCTCGATCGGGCCCGCCGGCTGGGCCGGGAGACGCCGTGGCCGCGAGATGCGGTGGTGCTGTGCACATTCGGCGACGCCTCGGCCAATCACTCCACCGCGACCGGTGCGATCAACGCCGCGATCCATACCGCGCACCAGGGTATACCGATGCCGCTGCTGTTCGTCTGCGAGGACAACGGGCTCGGTATCAGCGTGCCCACTCCCCCGGACTGGATCGAAGCGGCCTTCGGATCGCGACCGGGGCTGCGGTATTTCGACGCCGACGGATCCGATCTCCGGCAGGCCCTGTCGGTGGCGTCGGCGGCCGCGGAATCCGTGCGTGCCCGGCGGCGTCCCGCACTGTTGCGGCTGCGCACGGTGCGGCTGCTCGGGCACGCCGGATCCGACGTGGAGTCGGCGTACCGCCGGCCCGAGGACATCGAGGCCGACCGCCGCCGCGATCCGGTCGCCGCGACGGCCCGGTTGCTCGTCGAGATCGGTGCCGCCACCGCCGAAGAAGTTCTCGCCCACTACGACGCGATCGGCGCCCGCGTGGCGGCGACGGCGGCGCAGGTGGCCGAAGAACCGCATCTGGACTCGGCCGAGGCGATCCGGGCGCCCCTGGAATTCGGGCGTGCCCGACAGCCTTCGCCGAATCCGAAGCCGGGCCCCCGCGCCGGAGACCGCATGCCGGCCGCTGCCACCACGGCCTCGCCGCAGCAGTCCGAGAGCGCTACGCGGACAGATACTTTCGAGCATCCGGCGTCCCGGACCGAGTCCGCGCCGGCCACCGAACCGGCACACCGCACCGACTTCGGTGGCTCCCCCGCGGTACCCGCGGATTCCACCGGCGCCTCGACGGACGGTGAGACGAGCCCGGCGCCGCGCTCGCATGCCGGGGCCTCGGAGCAAACCGCCGACCGCACCGGGCCGATGACGCTGGCGCAGGCGATCAACCACACGCTGGCGTCGTTGCTCGACCACGACCCCGATGTGCTGGTTTTCGGGGAGGACGTCGGCCGCAAGGGGGGCGTCTACGGCGTGACCAAGGGGCTGCAGCGGCAGTTCGGGGCGCGGCGGGTGTTCGACAGCCTGCTGGACGAGCAGAGCGTGCTCGGTACCGCGCTGGGCGCCGGACTCGCCGGATTCGTACCGATTCCGGAGATCCAGTATCTCGCCTACGTGCACAATGCGCTGGATCAGATCCGGGGTGAGGCGGCGACCCTGCCGTACTTCTCCGCAGGGCAGTACCACAACCCGATGGTGGTGCGGATCGCCTCGTTCGCCTATCAGCGCGGTTTCGGCGGGCACTTCCACAACGACAATTCCGTTGCGGCGCTGCGTGATATCCCCGGCGTGGTGGTCGCGGCGCCGGCCCGGGCCGACGACGCCGCCGCGATGTTGCGCCGGTGCGTCGAGGCCGCTCGCAACGAGGGCCGGGTGTGTCTCTACCTCGAACCGATCGCCCTGTACCACACCCGCGACCTGCACCGCCCCGGCGACGGGGGCTGGCTCGCCACCCCCGATGACGATCCGGTATCGCTCGGCCGGGCCCGAATCCACGGCGACGGAACGGATCTCACGATCATCACCTTCGCCAACGGTGTGCCGATGAGCCTGCGTGTCGCACAGCGTCTGGCGGACAACGGCATTCGCGCGCGGGTGCTCGATTTGCGCTGGCTCACACCACTTCCCGTCGACGATCTGCTGCACCATGCCCGCGCTACCGGCGCCGTTCTCGTCGCCGACGAGACCCGCCGCAGCGGCGGTGTCTCGGAATCGGTGTGCACCGCACTGCTCGACGGCGGTTTCGACGGCCGCCTCGCCCGCGTCACCAGCGCCGACAGTTTCGTTCCGCTCGGACCCGCCGCCGAACTGGTGCTGCTGAGCGAAGCGGCGATCGAGGCCGCGGCGCATCGGTTACTGAAATCCGGCCCGCGCCACGAGGGTTAGCGGCCGCGGATGATCAGCGCAGTGTGACCGTTGTCGGCAGCGCGGCGAAACCGCGATTGTTCGAGGAGTGGATGCGGCGCAGCCCGGACGGGTCGATGTCGTAGTCGGCGATGCGGGCGGTGATCTCCCCGAGCGCGGTCCGCAACTCCAGCAGGCCCAGATTCGAGCCGAGGCAGTGGTGGCGGCCGCTGCCGAAGACCAGCGCATCGGAGGTGTCGCGATCGAGATCGAAGACATCGGGCCGGTCGAAGACCTCGGGATCGCGGTTCGCCGAACCGGTCAGCAACAGCATCCGCGCACCCGCCGGAATCGTGACGCCGTGCAGTTCGACGGCCTCGGTGGTCGTGCGCAACTGCGACTGGGTCGCCGGGTCGTAGCGCATGCCCTCGGCGATCCAGTCGTCGACGCGCCCGAGCGCCGCGGCCCGCTGGTCCGGATGCGCCCATCCGGCGTACCAGATATTGCCCAGTGTGAGCATGGTCGTCTCGATCCCCGCGCCGATCAGCAGGATCAGCACGCCCACGATTTCCTCCGGGGTGAGCCGGTCGTCCCCGTCGGCGGCGTCGAGCAGACCGGACAGCAGATCGTCGGTGCGGTGCTTACTGCGTTCGATGGTCAGCTCGGTGTAGTAGCCGACCAGGGCGCCGATCGCCTGCATCGCCTCCGGCCGCAGATCGGTCGACTCCTCCTCGGTGTACATGATCTCCATGCCGAGTTTGCGCACCAGATCGCGATCCGCGCTCGGCACGCCGACCAGTTCGGAGATGACCTCGGTCGGATACGGGCCCGCGAACTCGGTCATCAGGTCGAAACTGCCGCGTTCGAGCAGCGGCTCCAGCAGGCCGGTGGCGATCTCGCGCAGCCGCGGCGCCAGCGCCTGCACCCGGTGCGCGGTGAACGCGCGCGTGACCAGGCCGCGCATGCGAGTGTGTTTCGGCGGGTCCATCGCCACGAAGGAGAAGAACTGCTCGGCCTGCGGGCCCCAGAAGGCCGGCTCCATCCGCAGCCCGTTGGCGCTCGAGAAGCGGTCCGAATCACGCAGTGCGGCAAGCACATCGGCGTAGCGCGACAGCGCCCAGAAGTCGTCGTCGGAGTTGCGGAACACCGGTGCCTGCTCGCGCAACTGCGCGTAGAGCGGATACGGATCGTCGTGAATGCCGAAATCGTACGGACTGAATTGCACTGACATCTTCGACCTCCCCGACCGCACGGCGGGGGCCGCGCCGGTTCGCCATCCGAGCTGACAGGATGACAGTAGTCGATAATGGTTCGTCGCCGCCGACAGAAGGAAGAGGTGTAATGGAACCAGTGACCGGATCACACGGCCCGCATACGGATCCCGTGGCGCCACCCGGTATCGATGTCACCACCCCGCATCCGGCCCGGCGTTACGACTACTGGCTCGGCGGTAAGGACAACTTCGAGGCCGACCGCGCCTCCGCGGAAGCGGTCGCCGAGGCTTTTCCCAGCGTGCAGATCTCCGCACTGGAGAATCGGGCATTCCTGCACCGAGTGGTCGGTTATCTCTCGGCCGAGGTCGGTATCCGGCAATTCCTGGACCTCGGGGCCGGCCTGCCGACAGCCGGAAACGTGCACGAGATCGCGCAGGCCGCCGCGCCCGAATCCCGCATCGTCTACGTCGACAACGATCCGATCGTCGCCCTGCACGCCCGCAGCCTGCTAGACAGCGCCCCCGAGGGGGCAACCGCCTATCTGGAAGCCGACGCGCGCGACCGCGAGCGCATCCTCACACATCCGGAGCTGCTCGCCACCTTGGATCTGTCGCAACCGGTGGCGCTGATGATGCTTGCTGTCGTGCATTTCTTCACCGACGAGGACCGTCCCTACGACATGGTGCGCCAGTGGGTCGACGCGCTGGCGCCGGGCAGCTATCTGGTCGTGTCGCATGCCACCAGCGATCACCTCTCCGAAGAAGACCTCGCCGACAGCGAACAAGCCAACAAGCGCAGCGGTATCCCGTTCCGGCTGCGCTCGACAGCCGAGTTCAGCCGATTCTTCACCGGCCTCGAACTCGTCGAACCCGGGATCGGATCGGTCATCCACTGGCCCACCGAATCCCGGCGTGCCCATCCCCGGCCGGAGGCGGTGTCGATGCTCGGTGCGGTGGCGCGCAAACCCTGATCCGGTTACTCCACGACGTCGGCCCCGGTTCCACAGTACGCGGAAACCGGGGCCGAATCATTTTGTGCTGCAGGCGATTACCCGCCCGTGGCGATCAGGGCAGCGGACCGCCCGCGGCGATCGCCGACAGGGTCGCGAATTCGTCGCCCTTGAGCGAGGCGCCACCGACGAGCGCGCCGTCGATATCGGCGGCCGCGATGAGCTCGCCGACGTTCTTGGCGTTCACCGACCCGCCGTAGAGGATGCGCACACCCGCCGCGACCTCCTGGCCGGCCAGCTCCGCCAGTTCGGCGCGCAGCGCACCGCACACCTCCTGCGCGTCGGCCGGGGTGGCGACGCGACCGGTACCGATCGCCCAGACCGGCTCGTAGGCGATGACGACCTTCGCGATCTGCTCCGGCGTCAGTCCCTTGAGCGAACCTCGCAACTGCTCGAGGTTGTACTGCACATGGGTCTGCGCCTCGCGCACGCCCAGCCCTTCGCCGATGCAGACGATCGGCGTCATGTCGTACTGCAGCACCTTCTTGGCCTTCGCCAGCACCGTGGCGTCGTCCTCGTTGTGGTACTGCCGCCGCTCCGAGTGGCCGACCACGACGTAGCTGCACGACAGCTTCGCCAGCATCGCCGCACTGATCTCACCGGTGTAGGCACCGGATTCGTGCACCGACACATCCTGGGCACCGAAGGTGATCCGCAGCCGGTCGCCCTCGATGAGGGTCTGGATGCTGCGGATGTCGGTGAACGGCGGGATGACCGTGACATCGACCTTGTCGAAGTACTTGTCCGGCAGGGCGAACGCGATCTTCTGCACCAGGGCGATGGCCTCGAGGTGATTGAGGTTCATCTTCCAGTTGCCGGCGATCAACGGTTTGCGTGCCATGATCAGCCCTCCCCGTCCTCGAGCACGCTGATACCCGGAAGCTGTTTGCCCTCCAGGTATTCCAGCGAGGCGCCGCCGCCGGTGGAGATGTGGGAGAACCCGTCCTCCGGCAGGCCGAGCGTGCGCACGGCCGCGGCCGAATCGCCGCCGCCGACCACGGTGAACGCGCCCTTACCGGTCGCACTCACCAGCGCCTCGGCCACCGCGCGCGTCCCCGCGGCGAAGGCGTCGAATTCGAACACACCCATCGGGCCGTTCCAGAACACCGTCCGGGCCTCGGTCAGCAGCGCGGCGAAGCGCTTGGCCGACTCGGGCCCGATGTCCAGGCCCATCCAGCCCTCGGGAATTTCGTTTGCGGCCACCGTCTTCGACTCCGCGTCCGCGGCGAACTTGTCCGCGGCCACGATGTCCACCGGCAGGTGGATGACGTCGGCGAAACGCTCCAGCAGCTCCTTGCAGGTATCGATCATCTCCTCCTGAAGCAGCGAGGAGCCGACCGAAAGACCTTGGGCGGCAAGGAAGGTGAAGCACATACCGCCACCGATGACGAGGGTATCGACCTTGGGGGCCAGCGCCTCGATCACGGCGAGCTTGTCCGACACCTTGGAACCGCCGAGCACGACCGCGTACGGACGCTCGGTGTCGGTGGTGAGCTTGCGCAGCACGTCGACCTCCGCGGCCACCAGTGTGCCCGCGTAGTGCGGCAGCAGTTGCGCCACGTCGTAGACCGAGGCCTGCTTGCGGTGCACCACCCCGAAGCCGTCGGAGACGAATGCGCCGTCGTCGCCGACCAGCTCCACCAGCGCCCGGGCCAGCTTCTGGCGCTGGGCGTCGTCCTTGCTGGTTTCGCGCGGATCGAAGCGGATGTTCTCCAGCAGCAGCACATCACCGTCGGTGAGGCCCTCGGACCGCGCGAGCGCGTCCTGGCCCACCACATCACCGGCGAGCTGTACGTTGCGGCCCAGCTCCTCGCTCAGCTTCGCGGCGACGGGCGCCAGCGACAGCTTCGGATCGGGTTCGCCCTTGGGGCGGCCCAGGTGGGCGGTGACGACGACCTTGGCACCGGCCTCGGCCAGCGTCTTGATCGTGGGCACCGAGGCGATGATCCGGCCCGGATCGGTGATCACGCCGTTGTCGAGGGGAACGTTCAGGTCGGAGCGCACGAGTACGCCCCGCCCCTCCACGCCCTCGGCAAGGAGATCCTGAAGGGTCTTGACTGCCATGGGTTTACAGCGACTTGCCGACGAGGCCGATCAGGTCGGCGAGACGGTTGGAGTAACCCCACTCGTTGTCGTACCACGACACGACCTTGACCTGGTCGTCGATGACCTTGGTCAGCGGCGCGTCGTAGATCGAGGAGTGCGGGTCGGTCACGATGTCGCTGGAGACGATCGGGGCGACGTTGTACTTCAGGATGCCCTTCAGCGGTCCCTCGGCGGCGGCCTTGTAGGCGGCGTTGATCTCGTCGATGCTCGCCGACTTGCGCAGCGTCGCGGTCAGGTCGGTGACCGAACCGGTCGGCACCGGCACGCGCAGCGCGTAGCCGTCCAGCTTGCCCTGCAGCTCCGGAAGCACCAGGCCGATGGCCTTCGCGGCGCCGGTGCCGGTGGGCACGATGTTCAGGGCGGCGGCGCGGGCGCGACGCAGGTCGCTGTGCGGGCCGTCCTGCAGGTTCTGGTCCTGCGTGTAGGCGTGGATCGTGGTCATCAGACCACGCTCGATGCCGAATTCGTCGTTGAGGACCTTGGCCAGCGGGCCGAGGCAGTTGGTGGTGCACGACGCGTTGGAGATGATGTTCTGGCTGCCGTCGTACTGGCTGTCGTTGACACCCATGACCACGGTCAGATCCTCACCCTTGGCGGGCGCGGAGATGATGACCTTCTTGGCGCCGGCGGCCAGGTGTCCCTTGGCCTTGGTGGCGTCGGTGAAGATGCCGGTCGACTCGACGACCACGTCGACACCCAGATCACCCCACGGCAGCGCGGACGGGCCCTCCTTGATGGCCAGTGCCTTGATCCGCTGGTCGCCGACCACGATGGTGTCGTCGCCGTCGAGCGAGACGTCCTGCGGCAGCCGGCCGAGGATCGAGTCGTACTTCAGCAGCGTGGCCAGGGTCGCGTTGTCGGTGAGGTCGTTGACCGCGACGATCTCGATATCGGTGGTGCCGAGCGCTTTCTGCGCCTCCACCGCCCGGAAGAAGTTACGTCCGATACGACCGAAGCCGTTGATGCCTACCCGGACAGTCACGTTATCGCTCCTCAGCTTTCAAGCGGATTCATTCCGATGCCAGACCACCCTAATGCCCGGCCATAACATCACGGACACGCCCCTGCCGCGACCTCACCGGCCCGACGCTGCGCCGGTGAGTGTGAGTTCACGCCTCTCGCACCGAACCGTGGCGGCCGCGGCCGCCGGCCCTGCCCATTCGCGGCGGGGATACCCATCTGCCAGGGTTTTCACCTGTTCCGGCTCAGCTGTTTAGGTGCCGGTGGGTTCGGTAGCACGAGCCTATCGCACCGCGCTCGCCCGCGAAGGCGCCACGAACGCAGCTTGTGGACAACCACGAACCTGTGGACAAACCGTCGCTCGTGCGGCACAAGGGGATTCGCGACCACGGCACCGCTCGATTCACCCTCGGACCGGGAAATCGGCCGAGGGACCGTCATCACGAGGACGGTCCCGGGCCGATGCCGACCACCCGGGACCGGTCCCGCTCACGCGTCTTCGAGCAGTTCGGCGGTGACGGCCGATTCGGTATCGGGAATGCCCAATTCCTTGGCGCGGCGGTCGGCCATGGACAACAGGCGGCGAATACGCCCGGCGACGGCGTCCTTGGTCATGGGCGGGTCGGCCAGCTGCCCGAGTTCTTCCAGCGAGGCCTGGCGGTGCTGCACGCGCAACCGTCCCGCGGCGGCCAGATGATCGGGCACGTCCTCGCCGAGGATCTCGAGGGCGCGTTCCACGCGGGCCGCGGCGGCGACGGCGGCCCGGGCCGAGCGGCGCAGATTGGCGTCGTCGAAGTTGGCGAGACGGTTCGCGGTCGCGCGGACCTCCCGCCGCATCCGGCGTTCCTCCCAGGTCAGCCGCGTGTCCTGGGCGCCCATCCGGGTCAGCAGGGCACCGATGGCCTCCCCGTCGCGGACCACGACGCGATCGGTGCCACGCACCTCGCGGGCCTTGGCCGAGATGCCCATCCGGCGGGCCGCGCCGACCAGGGCCAGTGCCGCCTCGGGGCCGGGGCAGCTCACCTCGAGCGCCGAAGAACGCCCGGGTTCGGTGAGCGAACCATGGGCCAGGAAGGCCCCGCGCCAGGCCGCTTCCGAATCGCCGATGCTGCCGCCGACGACCTGCGCGGGCAGTCCGCGCACCGGGCGGCCGCGCACATCGAGCAATCCGGTCTGGCGGGCCAGCGCCTCGCCCTCCTTGGACACGCGCACGACATATCGGGAGGTCTTGCGCAAACCACCCGCGCCCAGCACGTGCACATCCGATCCGTAGCCGTAGAGCTCGAAGATCTCGCGCCGTAGTCGCCGCGCGATCGAGCCCATATCGACCTCGGCCTCGACGATCACCCGACCGCCGACGATGTGCAGGCCACCGGCGAACCGGAGTAGGGCCGACAGTTCCGCCTTGCGTGCACTCACCTGCGAGACGGACAGACGGCTCAACTCGTCTTTCACCTCGGCTGTCATCGCCACGAGACCCGCTCCTTTCCACCCAACACGGACCGCACCTGCTGGACCGGATGCCGTCCTTCGACTCGAAGCCCTGCCAATTCCGGCCGAGGTTGGCGGATCACCTGATCCAGTGCGGCGGCTAGCTTTCCAGGGTGGTGCCGGTCCGTCCCCGCCTCGGCGACATCAGCGAAGGTTACTCGTGCACGCAGCTGTTCGGCAGCTCTTGCCACATGTTCGCGCTCCCTACCCTCGGGTACGGAGCCGGAGTCCACCAGCACATGGTCGACAGCGAAATCCGGTGCGTGCTGGGACAATACATGCAGGTGCCGTTCGGCGGAGAATCCCGTGGTCTCTCCGGGCTCCGCCGCCAGGTTCAGGACCAGCACTTTCACCGCGTGCGTATCCATCAGCGCCTCCCGCAGATCCGGCACGAGCATGTGCGGAATGACGCTGGTGAACCACGATCCGGGGCCCAGCACCACCACGTCGGCGTGCTCGATCGCCGAGGTGGCCTCGGGGCTGGCCGGCGGGTCGGACGGGATCAGCCGGACCCGGCGCACCTTTCCCGGCGTGGTGGCCACCGCGACCTGGCCACGGATACACCGGCTGACCCGCGGGTCGGCCTCGAGGCCGGAGACGTCGGCCTCGATGGTCAGCGCGGTCGGCGACATCGGCAGCACCCGGCCGACGCAGCGCAGGATCGCGGCCATCTCGTCGAGCGCCGCGACCGGATCGCCGAGCACCTCGGCCAGCCCGGCCAGCACGAGGTTGCCGACCGAATGCCCGGCCAGCGCTCCGGTGCCGCCGAAGCGGTGCTGCGCGGTGCGCGCCCAGACCCCGTCGGGATACTCGGCCAAGGCCGCCAGAGCCATGCGCAGATCACCCGGCGGCAGCATGCCCAGTTCGGCACGCAGCCGCCCGGACGATCCCCCGTCGTCGGCGACGGTCACGACCGCGGTGATGCGCTCGGTGAGCCGGCGGGCGGCGGTCAGGGTGGCGTAGAGACCGTGGCCGCCGCCCAGGGCCACCAGAGTGGGCTCTTCCGAATCGCCGGATTTTCCCGACGCGGAGGTGTCGTCGCTATGGTCCGCGTCGTTCATTCGCGCCCCAGATCCCGGTGGACCACGCGGACGACGTCGGTCGAGGCACTGTCGGGCCGGCCCAGCAGTTCACCCAGCTCTTCGGCGATCGCCACGCTGCGGTGCTTACCACCGGTACACCCCACTGCCACGGTCATATATCGCTTACCCTCCTGGCGGTAGCCGCTGGTGGTCAGGTCGACCAGATGGCGGCACGTATTCACATAGTCGTCGGCGCCGGGCCGTGACAATACGTACTCGCTGACCACGGCGTCCTGCCCGGTATGTTCCCGCAATTCCGGGATCCAATGCGGGTTCGGCAGAAATCGGACGTCGAAAACCATGTCCGCGTCCAGCGGAACACCGTATTTGAATCCGAACGATTGGATCGTCACCTGCAGGGCCGCGGGTGCGCCGCCGCCGTAGGCCTCCTCCAACTTGCGGTGCAACTGATGCACCGACAGCGCGGTCGTATCGATCACCAGATCGGCGGCGGTCTTGACCTTCGACAGGGCCCGGCGTTCCGCGGCGATCCCGGCCGAGAGGGTGCCGTCGGCGCTCTCGCTCTGCAACGGGTGGCGGCGGCGGGCGAAGCCGAAGCGCCGGATCAGCACATCGTCGGAGGCCTCGAGGAACAACAGGCGGGTGCCGACCCCGTTGGCCCGCAGCTGATCGGTGACCCCGGACAGGTCGCCGGTGAAGAAGCGGCTGCGCACGTCCATGACCAGCGCGAGTTTGGTGATCGGCGGATCGGCGGCGGCACCGAGCTCGATCAGCCGGCCGATCAGTTCCGGCGGCAGATTGTCCGCGACATACCAGCCGAGGTCTTCGAGGACTCGGGCGGCGGTGCCGCGCCCGGCACCGGACAGGCCGGTGACGATGACGACCTCGACCGGATGCGCATCGGGCTGCGGCCGGATGCCGGTACTCGCGTTGGGGTTCGATTCGACGCTCGTCATGTCCTATCGGGTTCCGTCCGTGGCTGCCATTCGATCATCCTGCCCGCCCCGACCGGCCCCGGCGGAGCGCGCACCGCCGGCGAAACCGAGCCGTGACCGAGACGTCATTCGGAGTTGAGGGCCGCGAGCACGGCCTTGGCCGTCGCCACCCCGATACCGGGCACCTCCGTGATTTCCTCCACCGTAGCCTGCTTGAGTTTGGCCACCGATCCGAAGTGGGTCACCAGTGCGGTGCGACGCGCCTCGCCCAGCCCCCGCACCGAATCCAGGGCCGACGCGGTCATCCGGCGCGAGCGTTTACTGCGATGGAAGGTGATGGCGAATCGGTGCGCCTCGTCACGCACGCGCTGCAGCAGGAACAGCGATTCGCTGGTGCGCGGCATGATCACCGGGTCGGACTCGCCCGGCACCCACACCTCCTCCAGGCGTTTGGCCAGCCCGATCACCGCGACGTCGGTGATGCCGAGTTCGTCGAGCACCTCCGCCGCGGCCGCCACCTGCGGGGCGCCGCCGTCGACGACGTACAGATTCGGCGGATAGGAGAATTTGCGCGGCCGCCCCGTGGCCGGATCGATGCCGGGCGGTAGATCCGCGGGTTCGGCCTCGGCGGTGGCGATCGCCGCGGCGCCGGCCTGCGGATGTGGAGCACCGGTTCCGCCCGCGTGCTCGGCCGCATCGGCCTCCGCCGTCGCCGCCGCACTGATTTCGTCGAGTTCCTTGCGCAGCCGATAGAACCGGCGCCGCGTGACCTCGGCGATGCTGGCCACGTCGTCGGAGCGGCCCTCGCCCGCGGCCTCCTTGATCGTGTAGTGCCGATATTCCGATTTGCGCGGCAACCCGTCCTCGAACACCACCAGCGAGGCCACGACATCGGTGCCCTGCACGTGGCTGATGTCGACACATTCGATGCGCAGTGGTGCGCTGTCGAGGTCGAGGGCGTCCTGAATACCTTGCAGCGCGGCCGATCTCGCGGTCAGATCGCCGGCGCGCTTGAGTTTGTGCTGGGCCAGCGCCTCCTGCGCATTGCGTTGCACGGTCTCCATCAGCGCCTTCTTGTCGCCGCGCTGCGGCACCCGCAGCGCCACGGCCGAGCCGCGCAGCCCCGACAGCCAGCCCTGCACCTGCTCCGGATCGCCGGGCAGCTCCGGAACCAGGACCTCGCGCGGAACCGCGGTGGCGGGAGTCTCCGTATCGGTGTGCTCGGCGAAGGCGGCCTGTTCGCCGTAGAACTGGGTGACGAACTGTTCCACCAGCGCGGCCAGCTCACTCGGCCCCCGGGCACCCTGGTCGATCGGCGCGGCGCCCGCGGCGTCTTCGGTACCGGCCCAGTTCAGGTCGACGGCGTCGCCGGATTTGTCGACCACCCAGCCGCGCTGGCCGCGCACCCGCCCGTCGCGCACGTGGAAGATCTGCACCGCGACCTCGAGTTCGTCGGAGGCGAAGGCGATCACGTCCGCGTCGGTGCCGGTGCCCAGCACGACCGCCTGCTTCTCCAGTGCGCGTTTGAGCGCGGCCACATCGTCGCGCAGGCGTGCGGCGGTCTCGAAGTCCAGATCCGCTGCGGCGGACTGCATTCGGCGTTCCAGCTCCCGCACCATGCGATCGGTGCGGCCGGACAGAAAGTCGCAGAAATCCTCGGCGATGCGGCGGTGCTCGTCGGCGTCGACCCGGCCGATACAGGGCGCCGAACATTTGTCGATGTAGCCGAGCAGGCACGGACGCCCGATCTGCCTGTGGCGCTTGAACACTCCGGCCGAACACGTCCGCACGGGGAACACCCGCAACAGCAGATCCACCGTCTCGCGGATGGCCCAGGCGTGGGCGTACGGCCCGAAATACCGCACGCCCTTCTTGCGAGCGCCCCGATAGACGAACACCCGCGGATATTCCTCGTTCATACTCACCGCGAGCATGGGGTAGGTCTTGTCGTCGCGGTAGCGCACGTTGAAGCGCGGATCGAATTCCTTGATCCAGTTGTACTCCAGCTGCAACGCCTCGACCTCGGTGGATACCACCGTCCACTCGACGCTCGCGGCGGTGGTCACCATCTGCCGGGTGCGCGGATGCAGCGAGGACACATCGGCGAAGTAGGAATTCAGGCGGCTGCGCAGACTCTTGGCCTTGCCGACATAGATCACCTGCCCGTAGGAATCCCGGAATTTGTAGACGCCGGGTTCGACGGGAATGGTGCCCGGTGCGGGCCGATAGGTCGCGGGATCTGCCACGGAACCAGGTTAACGACCGGCACCGACAGCGGATACGCGCCGTGACCGTCGACGGTGTGCGGCCGGTGACAGGCGCCGCGCGGTGGTCATCGGTGCATGCGGTGGGCGCCGGCGATGATCGCGTCGCAGAGCGCCTGTTCGGGTTCGGAGAGCCGGCTGTGCCGGCGCAGCAGCACGAACTCCAGCTCGCCCAGTTCCGGCAGCTTCTCGTCGTCGATCGCGAAAAGTCCTGGGGGAAGAAGGGTTTCGGCGTGCGCCACGACCCCCAGTCCGGCCAGCACCGCGGCCCGCAGGCCCAGCTGGCTGTCGCTGACGCAGGCGATCCGCCAGGTCCGTCCTTCCCGCTCGAGTGCGCGCAGTGCCACGTGGCGGGTCAGGCTCGGCGGCGGATAGGTCACCACGGGGACCGGGTCGACGATGTCGCCGACACCCGAACGCCCGGCCCACACCAGCCGGTCGCGCCACAGCAGTTCTCCGTGCCGCTCGCCCGGCAGCCGCTTGGCCACCATCAGATCCAGTTCGCCCGCCGCCATCCTCGTTTTGAGGTTCTCGCTGAGCCCGACGATCAGTTCCAGATCCACCCCCGGATGCGACCGCTGGAATTCCAGCAGGACGTCGGGCAGTTCGCGCGCGACCAGATCGTCGGAGGCGCCCAGCCGGATCAATCCGGTGAGCCGGGAATCGGAGAAGTAGCGGTCGGCCTCGGCCTGTGCGTCGAGGATGTTGCGCGCGAAACCGACCATCGCGGCACCATCGGCGGTCAGCGCCAGATTGCGGGTGTCGCGGCGGATCAGTTCGCGGCCGGCGGCCTGCTCGAGCCGGGCGATATGCCCGCTGACCGTGGACTGGCGCAGGCCCAGGATGCGGCCCGCCGCGGTGAACCCGCCGGCGCGTTCGACCGCCAGGAAGGTGCGCAGTAATTCCGGATCGAACACATTCATCACGCTACTCGTTCATAGATATCGCTTCCATCGACTTTGGCGATCAGTAATGGACGTCGTACCGTGGCGAGGTGACGTTGCTGGCCAAACTCCGTATCGACGGGTTCCTGCTGGGCTTGTTCGCGGCGATGGCGATCGGCCTGATCCTGCCCGCTCGCGGCAGCGCGGCCGACATACTGGAGTGGGGCACCAAGGTAGCGATCGCGGTGTTGTTCCTGCTGTACGGCGCCCGGCTCGAACCGCGTGAGGCGCTCGCGGGCCTGCGGCACTGGCGGTTGCACACGACGGTGCTCGCCGCGACCTACATCCTGTTCCCGCTGCTCGGCCTGGCGATGCGACTGCTGGTCCCCTCTGTGCTCAGCGACGAGCTCTACACGGGAATGCTCTACCTGTGCCTGCTGCCCTCGACGGTGCAGTCCTCGATCGCGTTCACCGCCATCGCGCGCGGCAATGTCGCGGCCGCGGTGGTCAGCGCATCGGTGTCGAACCTGCTGGGCGTGTTCCTGACACCGCTGCTGGTGATGCTGCTGATGCAGACCACCGGCGACGCCACCGTCTCGCCGATGTCGATCGTGCAGATCGTGGTGCAACTGCTGCTGCCGTTCATCGCCGGTCAGCTGCTCCGGCCGAAGCTGCATCGCGTACTGGCGCACACCACCCTCACCAAGATCGTCGACCGCGGTTCGGTGTATCTGGTGGTCTACGCGGCGTTCAGCGCGGGCATGGTCGAACACGTCTGGCAGGGGCTGGCCGTGGGTCGTCTGCTGGCGGTCGTGGGTGTGGCGATCGTCCTGCTGGCGGTGGTGCTGGGCGTGACGGCGGGGGTGGCGCGGCTGTTCGGGTTCGACCGGGCCGATCGCATCGTGGTGATCTTCTGCGGGTCCAAGAAGAGTCTGGCCACCGGCCTGCCGATGGCGACGGTCCTGTTCGCCGGACATCCGGTGGGCCTGATCGTGTTGCCGCTCATGATCTTCCACCAGATTCAGCTGATCACCTGCGCCGCGCTGGCCGGGCGGTGGGGGCGCGCGGCGGACGAGGCCGAGGCGGCCCGGACCGCGACCATCTCCCCCGATGCGGCGGTCCCCGGGATCACCCGGGCTCCGCGAACCTGACCCCGGCCGGCACCGAAACCCGTTCGCGGGCAGCCACCTCGACGGCCAGCGCCGCGGCCAGATCGCCGCGCTCGCCGACCACCACGGTCTCGAGCTCGAGCCACCCGGCCATCGCCTCCAGCTGCCGGGCCAGCTCGTGGGCGATGCGCGCGTGCGGCCGACCGGGTTCGGCGAAGGCGCCGAGCACGTGCAGCCGGCCGGTCGCACGGTCCGCGCGCAGATCCACCCGGGCCACCAGCTCGCCGTCGAGCAGGAACGGGAACACGTAATAGCCGTGCACCCGTTTGTGTTCCGGGGTGTAGATCTCGATCCGGTAGTGGAAATCGAACAGCCGCTCGGTGCGCGGCCGGAAGAAGATCAGCGGGTCGAACGGGCACAGCAGTGCGGCGCCCTCGACCCGCCGCGGGATCCGCGTCCCGGTACGCAGATAAGCCGGCTTGTCCCAGCCGTCCACCCGCACCGGCTCGAGCTCTCCCGCGTCGACCAGCTCGGCCAGCGCGGGTTCACATTGCCGCCGATGCAGCCGGTAGTAGTCGCGCAGATCGGTCTCGGTGGCCACACCCAAGGCCTCGGCGGCCCGGAGGACCAGTTCGCGCACCGCATCCGGTTCGTCGATGCGGCGGGCGACGACCTCGGGCGGCAGCACCCGCTCGGTGAGGTCGTAATGCCGCTGAAAACCCACGCGCTTGTCCACCGAGAGCTCCCCGGTGGCGAACAACATCTCGCACACCACCTTGGTGTCGCTGTGGTTCCAGCCCCAATGATCCTTGCGCCGAGGGCGATTCAACTCGAGCCGGCGTTCCACCTCCGCCGCGCTGCACGCGCCGACCTGGTCGATCACGCTCAGCACCCGCCCGGGCAGGTCGGGATGCTCGTCGAGCACCCGGCGCGCCCCACCCCAGCGGCCGTGGGCGTACCCGGCCATCCGCCATCGCAGCAGCGGCCAATCCTCCACCGGAATCAGCGCCGCCTCGTGTGCCCAGTACTCCACGAGCCGCCGCGGCCGCCGCGCGCTGTGATCCCATATCGCCTCGTCGAGCAGCGAACGATCGTAGGCGCCGATCCGGGCGAACACCGGCGCGTAATGCGCGCGGACCACTGCGGTGACCGAATCCAATTGCAGCAGTTTGGTATTGCGGACGACTCCGAGCACCGCGCGGCGCGTCGACGGACCTCCCGCGCCGTCCGTCCGGTCGCGGTCGGTGGTGGCGAATCCCTGGGCGGCGAGTGCGGCCCGGCGGGCCGCGGCGGAGGTGATGGTGCGCACGCACCGAATCTGCCATGGGCCACCGACAGATATGGCGGAGCCGGGCTCGCGACGGCTCGAATCTGCTACCTTGAACACGTTCGATACACGAATGTATCCAAATCGCCCGAACGCGGAGGAGTACCCGTGGCGCCGTCACAACAGCCGGATGTCATCGTCGTCGGAGCCGGGCTGGCCGGACTGGTGGCCACCTATGAACTGACCCGGGCAGGACGGCGGGTACTGGTCCTCGACCAGGAGAATCGCAACAATCTCGGCGGGCAGGCTTTCTGGTCGCTGGGTGGACTGTTCCTCGTCGACAGTCCCGAGCAGCGACGCCTCGGCATCAAGGACTCCTTCGCGCTGGCCTGGCAGGACTGGCTGGGTTCGGCCGGATTCGATCGCGACGACGAAGACCACTGGGCGCGCCGGTGGGCACGCGCCTACGTCGAGTTCGCCGCCGGAGAAAAGCGTCGGTACCTGCACGATCTGGGGTTGCGGGTCACGCCCCTGGTCGGCTGGGCCGAGCGCGGCGGCGCCACCGCCGACGGGCACGGCAATTCGGTGCCGCGCTTCCACCTCACCTGGGGTACCGGCCCGGAGGTGCTGCGCGTCTTCCTGGAACCGGTACTGGCCGCCGAGCAGCGCGGGCTGGTGGAATTCGCGTTCCGGCACCGGGTCGACGATCTGATTGTGGAGGACGACGCGGTGGTGGGCGTGCGAGGTAGCGTCCTGGAACCGAGCGAACTGGACCGTGGCGTGGCCTCGTCGCGAACGACGGTGGGCGAGTTCGAATTCCGCGCCCCGGCGGTCCTGGTGTCCTCCGGCGGCATCGGCCACAACCACGAACTGATCCGGAAGAACTGGCCCACCGAACGGCTCGGCCCCTGCCCGCAGACCATGATCTCCGGCGTGCCCGCCCATGTCGACGGCCGCATGCTCGCGATCTCCGAATCGGCCGGCGGGCGAATCGTGAACCGCGACCGGATGTGGCACTACACCGAGGGCATTCACAACTGGGATCCGATCTGGCCCGATCACGCCATCCGCATCATTCCGGGCCCGTCGTCGTTGTGGTTCGACGCGAACGGAAAGCGTTTGCCCGCACCGTGTTTCCCCGGTTTCGACACCAATGCCACGATGAAGGCGATCCTGGACACCGGCTACGACTACTCGTGGTTCGTACTCACCCAGTCGATCATCGAGAAGGAATTCGCCCTCTCCGGTTCCGAGCAGAATCCCGACATCACCGGTAAGGACCTCAAACTCACGCTCAAGAGCCGCGCCGCCAAGGGCGCGCCCGGCCCGGTCGAGGCGTTCAAGCGGCACGGCGTGGACTTCGTGGTCGCCGACACCCTGCCCGAACTCGTGCGCGGCATGAACGAGATCGCGCGCGGCCCGCAACTGGACGTCGCCGCGCTGGAACACCAGATCGTCGCCCGCGACCGCGAACTGGACAACAAATACAGCAAGGACGCGCAGCTGATGGCGATCGCCAACGCGCGTCGCTCACTCGGCGACAAACTGGGCCGGGTCGCGGCGCCGCATCGGATTCTCGATCCTTCACACGGTCCGCTGATCGCGGTACGGCTCAACGTGCTGACCCGCAAGACGCTGGGCGGATTGCAGACCAATCTGGACTCGCAGGTGATCCGCTCCGACGGCTCACCCTTCCCCGGCCTGTATGCCGCGGGTGAGGTCGCCGGCTTCGGCGGCGGCGGCGTCCACGGCTACAACGCCCTGGAAGGCACCTTCCTCGGCGGGTGCATCTTCTCCGGCCGCGCGGCCGGGCTCGCGATGGCCCGGCTGCCGCGTTAGGGCCGTTCCAGGCTCTTCGCCCCGACGGTGCGGGTCAGGCTGAAGATCGGCAGGCCGATCACCAGATGCTCGATGGCGGTGGTCACTCCCACCCAGATGTCGCTGGACAGCGTCAGCGGGATGACCACCGCCGCGGCGATGAGGATCCCGACGATCCAGGCGAAGAACATATCCGGCGACGGCGTGCCCAGATGCAGCAGATACCAGAGCACGCCGGCGAGCAGGGCGCAGAAGAAGGCCACCACCGCGAACCAGTACCCCTGCTCGGCCATCGGGTTCCAGACCCCGAACTTGCCGCTCTCGGTGGCGCGGGTGGCGATGACGTCGATGATCCACGCGCACAGCCAGGCCGCCAGCGCGGTCACGATCGCGGTGGCGAGTACCCCGCCCGCGAACATGCCCACGTTGACCTCGGGCCGCCGCCGCGGCGCGGGCTGCTGCCCGCCCGGCGCCCGGTAGGGCTGATAAGCGGGATCCTGCTGGTAGTAAGCGGGATCCTGCCGGTAGGCGGGGTCCTGATAGCCGCCCGGCTGATAACCGCTTTCGTACCGCGTGGTGTGCTGCTCACGCGGATCCTGGGGATGCACCGCCGATCACCTCCGTCGAATGTGTGTGCCGAGTCTAGGGCCACACCCGCCGCTCGGCGCGCCTTCGGCATACCCGGTGTCGCGGTCGCGTACACCCGTGCGCGGCCTTCGGTCGCTCCGATCCGGAACCGATCAGGCTGGAAGCAAGCGTCTCTCGTAATCCGCGGCCAGTGCCCGCAGTGCGGCGGCGCCGTCGCCGGCGAAGCTGGAGCCGTGCATCACCGCCAGCGTCGCCGGATTCAACTCCGCCAGTCGGTACAGGGCGGCCGGGACCGCGGGGCCCAGTGACGTGGCTCGGAAGACGTCCTCGGCGAGTACGGCCGGACCGACCACATCGGATTCGGTGAGCGCGGACCCGTCGCCCACCTGGGTCATGAGATCACCGCAGAACAGCACGCCCGTGGTCTCCTCGTAGAGCACCCGCGACTCCCAGTTGTGCGGTGCGTGCGGAGTGTCGATGTGGCGGACGCGCCGCTCACCCAGTTCGATGACCTCACCGTCGGCCAGCGGGCGCGGCGGCCGGTCGGCCAGATCGTCGATCGACACCTGACAACCGAGAATTCCGTGCGCCACCTGCGCTGCTGCGCGGCGGCCAGGAACAGATTCATCGCCCCGCATTCGTCGGCCTCGACGTGGCCGAAGGTGATCCAGCGCAGCCGTTCCACCGGCACGATCGCAGAGATCTGCTCGCTCACCATCGGGAACAGCGCGCGCATGCCGCAATGGAAAAGCAGCGGCTCCTCGTCGACGATCAGGAATTGGTTGAAGCTGAACCCGGTCGGCCCGACCTCGGGCACGAAGGTGGATATCCGGTAGATCCGATCGGCTATCTCATCGGTACGGGTCTGCATGATCTCGCTCCCATCCGAGGCTCGCGCACCGACGGCACCACTCTCCGCGGCGCGGACCCACGTCTCCGACGTCGACCCCCGGAACAAATGTTATCCAGATCACACTACGAGGGCGATAGCACCGCCCGGCCGCGCGGCTCGCCGGACGACCGCAGCTACCATCGCGATCATGAACGACCGGCCGAAGGCGCTGCTGTTCGACGTGCAGGGCACCGCCACCGATTTTCACTCCACCGTGGTCGCGGCGGCTGCGGCGACGCTCGGGCAGCGCTATCCCGGCCGGGACTGGTCGGCGTTCGTGAACGATTGGCGCGCAGCATATTTCCGCGGCACCGCCGCGGTCGGTGACCACTGGGTGAGTGTCGATTCGATCTATCGCGCGGCACTCGACGAACTCCTCACCGAGCGCGGTATGGATGCGCCCTCCGATGCCCGCGCCGAACTGAATTCCGCCTGGAAGCGCCTGGACCCGTGGCCGGACGCGGTGCCCGGCCTGACCCGGCTGCGACGCCGCTACACCCTCGCGACGTTGTCGAATGCCGACGTCGACGCGGTCGTCGGCATCACCCGGCACTGCGATTTCCCGTGGCACGCCGTGTTCACGGCCGAGATGGCAGGTGCGCACAAACCCGATCCCCGCACCTACCGCATGGCCGCGCACTATCTCGGCGCGCAGCCGGGCGAGATCATGATGGTCGCGAGCCACAAGTACGACATCCGGGCCGCGGCCGCCCTGGGCTTCCGCACCGCCTTCGTCGCGCGGCCGCTCGAGTTCGGCGATCCGGCCCTGGCCGACACCGCGTTCAGCGGCGAATTCGATATCAACGCAACCGATTTCGAGGACCTGGCCGACCAGCTGGGATGCTGAACCGCGGCGATCGAAGCCATCCGTCTGTGCCGTTGGGCGCACTCGAGGTCCGGAACGGGCGGCAGGCGCGTTCCGGACCTCGATTCACGTCGCGGAACTACCCCGCAGGCGCCGGCGCGGCAGGCGGCGCCGCTTCCCCCGCCGCCGATTCCGCTGCAGAGGCCTCCTTCCCGGCCTCGGTTTCCGCCAGCGCCACCAGTTCCTGTCGCACGCGCAGGTCGTGTTCGGCGGCATCGGCGGCGGCCCGCTTCGGACTCCAGCGCCCGGCCATCAGGAAGACGAAGGGCAGGAACAGCACCTGCGCGATCAGGCAGATCCACCACCACTGCCGCCACTGCACCGGCGAGTCGGCGGCCGCCTGCTTCACCTCGGCGCCGTGTTCGGCCACATAGGCCAGATCATCGGCCGGCACGGTGGCCACCGCCTGCAACTGCGCTTGCGCGGTCACGAGTTTCGGGCCGACGGTACTGGCGACCGCGAGCTGATCGCGCGGAATCTGCTGGGTTGCGGTCAGCCGCCCCACCGCTTCGGCGGGGCTGATGCCGAATTTCGCCGCCACCTGACCGACCGCGGCGCCCGCGGCCCGCGCGTCGTTCGGATTCACCGCCAGAGCACCGAGCGTGGCCGGATCCACGGCCTGCAGTGTCGCCAGCTCCTGCGGATAGCGCGCGTTCAACGCGATGGTGGCCTGGATGTCGGCGGGTGACGCGCCGGTCAGCTTGGTCAGCGCGGCCATCTGAGCGGCGGGATCGGCGGGATTGCGACCGAGTTGCGTCATGGTCTCGGCGCCGACGGTCTGGATGGTCGCCAGCTGCGCTCCGTGCTGCGCCTGGATCTCCTGCAATCGCGGACCGTTGTTGACCAGCGGTCCGGCCGCGTCGACCACCATCAGCAGACCGAACAGCGTGAAGGTCACCACCGTGCGCAGCACACCGCCCCACACGGCCAGCCCGACCGCGGTCGCGGCCGGATTGCGGCGCTCCACGGTTTCGGTGAAGCTCGCCATCCAGGTGGCGTAGGCGATGCCGCCGCCGACCGCGATGACCGTCATCACCCCCGCGAACGAGTAGTACCCGGTATCGGGATGATCGGTGTAGCCCAGGAAGACGTACAGCCCCGCGATGCTGATCAGGGCGCCGAGGATCATGAACGGTTTGCGCACCTTGAGGATGTCCGACACGATGCCGGTCACCACCAGCGCCACCGCGTTCGCGATCCAGTACCAGTTACCCAGTGCATTGGCCTGGGCCGGTGTGAAACCGAAGTTGGTCGCCAGATACACCGGCAGGAACGACACGATGGTGTAGAAGAATGCCAGGAAGATGCTGATGGCCAGGGCGGAGCCGACCACGTCGACCCGCATCATCTGCCGCCACTGCCCGCGTTCGAGCGCCTCGACGTCCAGGCCCTTGGCCCGCGCCTCGACCAGCGCCCGATCCCGCAGGCTCACCATCACCTGATCGCGCAGGCGCGGACTCAGTTCGCGCAATCCGATCACCGCGACCACGGCGACCGCACAGCTGATCACACCGCACAGGCGGTAGTGGAACTGCCAGTCCGGATGACTGTCGAGGGTGCGGGCGGTGATCTCGCTGGTGACGAGTGCGCCGATCACCGGCCCCAGGGTCCAGAATCCCATCGCCGAGGCACGGCCCAGCTGCGGTGAGAAGTCCCGGATCAACGCGGGGGTGGCCACCAGCACCGCGCCTTCGACCACGCTCACCACGCAGTAGACGACGAGATAGGCCATCTTCGTGGTCGTCGCCGGAAGCGCGAACAGGGTGAGCAGCGAACAGATCACCACCCCGTAGGCCACGATATTGGCTCGTCCCCAGCGGTCGAGCAGGCCCGCCGCCACCGAGGCCGCGGCGCCGAAGGCCGCGCCGATGATGAAGATCCACACGAAATAGGCGAACGAGAGGTGGAAGTACGCGATCAGCTGATTGCCGACCGCGCCCGCGACGAAGAGCTGGTAGTACAGCACGATCGAGGTGATCACCACGAGCGTCAGGTACCAGGAGCGGGCGGGAGTGTCGGGATAGTGCGGTAGTTTTCGCCGCCACAATCCGGTGAGCAGGGTGGGAGCGGCTGCTGTCGAGGTCGAGCTCATGGTCGAGATGCCTTTCTGGCCACGGCATCTCGTCGCGGGATGATCTCTTGTGATTCCGCACGAGCACCGGGTGGGAAAAGGGTAGCGGCCAATCGTGATCCACATCACTTTTCCGGCAACTCGATCGAACCGACCGACCCGATTGTGGGCACAAACCGACCGGTCGACGGTTGCCCGATATTCGCGGCGTTTCGTGTGCGCTTCGCGACCTATCAGCTTGTCTGAGGAGTTTGCTACCGTGGGCACATGGTCGACTCCCCCATCCTGCAGGTGGACGCCGTAGATTTCGTGCGCAACCGCAATCCGATCCTGTCCGCGGTGTCGCTCACCGTGCGCGCCGGCGAGCATTGGGCACTGCTGGGCCCCAACGGCGCCGGCAAGACGACGCTGCTGAAGATGCTGGGGGCGTTCGAACACCCCACCCACGGCAGTGTGCACGTCCTGGGCCATCGGCTGGGGCGGGTGGATATGCGCGAATTGCGTACCGCCATCGGCCATGTCGACCCCCGGCACAATCCGCCCTACCCGCTCACCGCGCACGAGGTGGTCGTGACCGGCCTGACCAATACCGCCGACATCAAGCAGCGCTGGTCACCGACGCCGGAACAGGAGGCCGAGGCGGATCGGCTCATCGAACTGATGGGACTGACCCATCGCCGCGACGCTCGCTGGCCCACGCTGTCCCAAGGCGAGCGCGGCCGCGCGCTCATCGCCCGGGCGCTGATCGCCGAACCGCGGCTGCTCCTGCTCGACGAACCGGCCACCGGACTCGACGTCGGCGGCCGGGAACAGCTCATCGACCGCATCGATCTGCTGCAGGCCACCCATCCCGAACTGGCGTCGGTTCTGGTCACCCATCACCTCGAGGAGTTGCCCCCGGCCACCACCCACGTGCTGTTGCTGCGTGCGGGACGCTGCGTCGCGAGCGGACCGGTGGACGAGGTGCTGACCAGCAGCAATATCAGCACCTGTTTCGACCATCCCATCCGGCTGACCCGCACCGAGGACGGCCGCTGGCATGTGCGTGCGGAGCGCAGCGTGCGCGCCTGAGCCGGATCACCTCGCAATCTTGTCATTGACAAGATTGCGTGGGCGTGCGATGTTGGGCAGGCGACAGCACCACACTCCGACTCGTCGAAAGTTCACCGCCATGCCCACACTGCCCTGGGTCACTGTCGAGCGGCCCACCACCGATACCGTCCAGATCATGGCCTCGCGGCTCGAAGTCCGGTCACTGCGGCACGTCCCCGGATTTCTCGCGACCTCGATCGTGCTGCGGCGCCAGGCCCGCCGCTCCCCCGGCGCACTCGGCATCGCCCTGAAGGCCGATCTCACCCGCCGCACGTTCTGGACTCTGTCGGCCTGGACGGACCAGGCGGCGATCAGCGCCTACGCCCGGACCGATCCGCACGCCTCGGCCATCGTGCGCGCCCGCACGGTGATGCGCGAATCGACGTTCGTCTTCTGGTCCGTCCCGGCCGCCGACCTGCCGATCGAATGGCCCGAGGCGCAGCGCCGCATCGCCGAGGAGCGCGAAAAGCGAAGCAGCACAACCTCGTTGTGACCGTACGGGCCTCGGATCGGCGGCACGGTCCGAGGGCCGGTCAGTCGTCGACGGGGACCGATTCCGAGCGCTTGGCCGGCTGCTCGTCCTCGGGCGGTTCCCGCAGCCGCGCCACCTCCAGTACTCGCGAGCGGGCGGCGAACCAGCCGATGATCAGCGCCGGGATCAGGATCACCAGACTCGCCACCGTCCAGGTGCCGACGGGGTGGTCGAAGGCCATCAGCACCAGCATCGCGGCCAGGAACACCAGGGTCGCGATGCCGGTATAGGGGGCGCCGAACATGCGGAACGCGGGCCGTTCCAGCTCACCGCGCCGCCAGCGCCGGTACAGCGCCAGCTGGCACAGCACGATCGTCGCCCACGAGGACAGGATGCCCAGCGACGCGATGTTGAGCACGATCTCGAACGCGCGCGCCGGCACGATGTAGTTGAGCCAGATGCCGACCAGGGCGATCAGACTGGTCAGCACGATGCCGCCGTAGGGCACACCGCGGCTGTTCATCCGCGCGGTGAAACGCGGGGCGCTGCCGTTGACCGCCATCGAGCGCAGAATGCGTCCGGTCGAATACAGACCCGCGTTGAGACTCGAGAAGGCCGCGGTGAGCACGACCAGGTTCATCACCGAACCGGCATGCGGCACACCCAGTTTGGTGAAGAAGGTGACGAACGGGCTCTCGTCGGCGTGGTAGGCGGTGTAGGGCAGCAGCAGCGCCAGCAGGATCAGCGAGCCGACATAGAACACCGCGATACGCAGGATCACCGAGTTGATGGCGCGCGGCATGATCTGCTGCGGATTCTCGGTCTCCCCCGCCGCGGTGCCGACCATTTCCACCGCGGCATAGGCGAACACCACGCCCGAGGCGACCGTCACCAGCGGCAGCACCCCGGTCGGGAACCAGCCACCGGAGTGCGCGACCAATCCGAGACCCGTCGCGGCCCCGTCGACCCGGAATCGCCCGCCGAGGAAGACGATACCGATGATCAGGAACGACACCAGGGCGACGACCTTGATCAGCGCCGCCCAGAACTCGAGTTCACCGAACCATTTGACCGAGATCAGGTTCACGCTCAGCACCAGGCACAACGCGATCAGCGCCAGCACCCACTGCGGGATCGCGCCGAACGCGCCCCAGTAGTGCAGATAGGTGGCGATCGCGGTGGTGTCGACGATGCCGGTCATCGACCAGTTCAGGAAATAGGTCCAGCCGGCGACGAAAGCCGCCTTCTCCCCGTAGAACTCGCGCGCATAGGAGACGAACGACCCCGACGAGGGCCGGTGCAGGACCAATTCGCCCAGCGCCCGCAGGATGAAGAAGACGAAGACACCGCATACCGCGTACACGAGAAACAGTCCCGGCCCCGCATGGGCCAGCCGTCCGCCGGCGCCGAGGAACAGGCCGGTGCCGATGGCGCCACCGATCGCGATCATCTGCAACTGCCGCGGCTTGAGGCTCTTGTGATAGCCACTGTCCTCCGCGGACAGGTGCGTCTGTGCTGGTGTCTCGCTCATCGGTCGGGTGATCCCTTGGTCGAGGTCGGGGCGGCTCGACGTTACCCGGTATGGGAACGACACCCCGCGTGGTGGGGCCGACGCGGGCTAAAGTGCCTGCATGAGGCGCACGCGAGCGATTCTGGGCGGCGCGAGCGTCGTCCTGCTGCTGATCACCGGGCTGCTCACGGGCTGCTCGTCCACCACCTCCGAGGCCGGCCGAAGCTGCGTCGAGGGTCCGGCCGGCACCCCGATCACCGCGGTGGCGGGACCCGCGGCGGGGGCGACGAATCTGGCCACCAATCCCGAGATCGCCACCGGCTATCGCAGCGGTATGACCCCGGTGCGCACGCACACCTTCGCGGTCTCCACCGCGAACCCGCTGGCTACCCACGCCGCCTGCGAGGTCCTGGCCGACGGCGGCACCGCGGCCGATGCGCTGATCGCCGCGCAGACAGTCCTGGGATTGGTCGAACCCCAGGCCTCCGGCATCGGCGGCGGCGCGTTCCTGCTCTACTACGACGCCGCGTCCGGATCGGTCGACGCCTACGACGGGCGCGAGGTCGCGCCCGCCGCCGCGACCGAGAACTATCTGCGCTGGATCAGCGACACCGATCATTCGGTGCCGCAACCGAATACGCGCGCCAGCGGACGGTCGATCGGCGTGCCGGGTGTGCTGCGACTGCTCGAGGCGGCCCATCGCGACCACGGCAAGCAGTCCTGGCGCGATTTGTTCGATCCGGCGATCTCGCTGGCGGACAACGGTTTCGACATCAGCGCCCGGATGGCGAGCCAGATCGCGCAGTCTGCCCCGGACCTCGCCCGGGACGCGAATGCCAGGCAGTACTTCCTGCAGCCCGACGGCTCCCCCAAACCGCGAGGCTTCCACCTCGCCAATCCGGCCATGGCGAAGACGTTGAGCGCCATCGCCTCCGACGGTCCCGACGCCTTCTACACCGGCGCGGTCGCCCGCGACATCGTCGATGCCACCGCGACCACCAGCGGTGACCGTACCCCGGGGCAGATCTCGCTCGATGATCTCGCCCGTTATCAGGCGAAGAAACGCACCGCCCTGTGCACCGACTACCGCACCCACCGGATCTGCGGGATGCCCAATCCGTCCTCGGGCGGCATCACCGTCGCCGCGACCCTCGGGATTCTGGAGAACTTCGATCTCGCCGGCCTGCCCCCGGACCGTCTCGACCGCAACGGCGGTACCCCGAAAGCCGAAGCGGTGCATCTGATCTCGGAGGCCGAGCGGCTGGCCTATGCCGACCGCGACAAGTACATCGCCGACCCCGATTTCGTCCCAATGCCCGGCGGCTCACCCGCCGCGCTGGTGAACAAGGACTATCTGAAGCAGCGGGCCGCCCTCATCGATCCGAACCATGCCATGGGCACCGCGAAGCCCGGTGACTTCGGTCCGGTCCCGCTCGGCACCGGCGTGCAGCAACCCGAACACGGCACCAGCCACATCTCCGTCGTGGACCGGTACGGCAACGCCGCCACCATGACCACCACCGTCGAATCGGCGTTCGGATCGTTCCATCTGGTCGACGGATTCGTGCTGAACAATCAGCTCACCGACTTCAGCGCCGAACCCGCCGATGCAACCGGTACGCCGCTGGCCAACCGGGTACAGCCGGGGAAGCGACCGCGCAGTTCGATGAGTCCCACGCTGGTGTTCGATCGGGCGCCGGACGGGTCACGCGGACAGCTGGTGGACGTGACCGGTTCGCCCGGCGGTTCGGTGATCATCCAGTTCGTCGTGAAAGCGCTGGTGGGACTTCTGGATTGGCAGCTGGACCCGCAGCAGGCGGTATCCCAGGTGGCCTTCGGCGCGGCGAACACACCGGTGACCGGCGTCGGCGGGGAACATCCCGCGATCGACGCCACCGACAACGGCGCCCACGACCCGCTGGTGCAGAAGCTGCGCGAGATGGGGCATCAGGTCTCGGTCGACCCGCAGTCCAGCGGCCTCAGCGCTCTGCAGCGCGAGAACGGCGGCTGGATCGGCGGGGCCGATCCGCGGCGGGAGGGCATCGTCCTGGGCGATACCCGCTGACGGCTCAGTCCTGCTGTGCGGCGGTGTATTTCGCGCCGAGTTCGCGGAAGCGGTCCATCGCGCGGGCGGCGTGATCCTTGTCGTTGACGCGGATCGCCAGCATCGGCACGTATTCGTCGCCGGCCAATTCCAGCCGTGCCCAGGCCTTCTTGTCCGGAATCGCGACGCCGCGAATATCGGCCCAGCGGAACTCGTTGTCGCCCAGGATGTTGCGGACCACCACGCCCTGCGGCCCGACGCGCACCCGCGGCCGGGTCAGCAGCAGCACGGCACCGGCCAGCAACAGCCCGAAGCAGATGATGGCGACCTGGTCGGCCCCGCGGAAGTTCACGCCGGTCGCCGAATTACTCGACAGCACCCCGGCCAGGACGAACAACACCGCGATCACCGCCGCCACGATGCGCGCGGTGCGCACCGCCCGTCGCGGGCGCACCTCGAGATCCCACTGCGGCGCCTCCGCCGCCGGGGGCTGGGGACCGCGTTTGAACAGGCGAACGACCGGCGGCATCGGCTCAGACTTCCCGGCGCAGCGCGCGCAGGGTCAGCGCCGCGTCCAATGCCGCCGCACCCGCCTGCTCGCCCTTGTTCTCGGCCGAATCCGGCAGGCCCGCACGGTCGAGGGCCTGCTCCTCGGTGTTCACCGTGAGCACTCCGTTGGTGACCGGTGTGCCCTCGTCCAGCGACACTCGCGTCAAACCGGCGGTGACCGCATCGCAGACGTATTCGAAATGCGGTGTCTCGCCGCGGATCACGACGCCCAGCGCCACGACCGCGTCGTGCGTGCGGGCCAGCGCCTGCGCGACTACCGGCAACTCCATCGCCCCGGCACAGCGCACCACGGTGATCTGCTCGACGCCCGCTTCCCGGGCCACCCGCTCGGCGTTGGCAAGCAACGTGTCGCAGATGGTGGTGTGCCAGCGCGAGGCGACGATGCCGACCGTCAGCTCCTTCGCGTCCGCCAGCGCGAACTCCGGTACGCCCGTACCGCTCATCGACCGATACCCCTTCTTCGAATTCCGACTACTGTGCGGTCTCGCCGAGATCCAGGTCGTCCAAGCCGACCAGGTCGTGGCCCATCCGGTCGCGCTTGGTACGCAGATACCGCAGATTCTCGGCATTGGCGCGCACCGGCATCGGCACCCGCTCGGTGATGCTCAAGCCGTAGCCGTCCAGACCGACCCGCTTGGCCGGATTGTTGGTGAGCAGACGCATCGACTTGATCCCGAGATCGACCAGGATCTGCGCGCCCGTGCCGTAGTCGCGGGCATCGGCGGGCAGGCCGAGTTCGATATTCGCGTCCACGGTGTCGTGGCCGGAATCCTGCAGCTGATAGGCCTGCAGCTTGTGCATCAGGCCGATGCCGCGGCCCTCGTGCCCGCGCATGTAGAGCACCACACCGCGCCCCTCGGCGGCGACCATCTCCATCGCCGCGTCCAGCTGCGGGCCGCAGTCACAGCGCAGCGAGCCGAAAACGTCACCGGTCAGGCATTCCGAGTGCACACGCACCAGAACATCGTCACCGGCGTCGACGCTCAGATCGCCGCGCACCAGCGCCACATGCTCGACATCGTCGTAGATGCTCTTGTAGCCGACGGCCTTGAACTCGCCGTACTTGGTGGGGATGCGCGCCTCGGCGATCCGCTCCACCTGCTTCTCGTGCTTGCGGCGCCACGCGATCATATCGGCGATCGAGATCAGCGCGAGCTCGTGCTCGTCGGCGAAGATCCGCAACTCTTCGGTGCGGGCCATATCGCCCTCGTTCTTCTGGCTGACGATCTCGCAGATCACACCCGCCGGACTCAGACCGGCCATCCGGGCCAGGTCCACGGCCGCCTCGGTGTGGCCCGGGCGGCGCAGCACTCCGCCATCCTTGGCGCGCAGCGGCACGACGTGGCCCGGCCGGGTGAACTCGTCGGCGCGCGAGGCCGGATCGGCCAGCAGGCGCATGGTCGTCGCGCGGTCGGCGGCGGAGATGCCGGTACTGATGCCTTCTCGCGCGTCCACCGAGACCGTGTACGCGGTGCCGTGCTTGTCCTGGTTCATCGAGTACATGGGCGGCAGGCCCAGCCGATCGCAGTCCGCACCGGTCAACGGCACACAGATGTAGCCGGAGGTGTATCGGATCATGAAAGCCACCAGCTCGGGGGTCGCCTTCTCCGCGGCGAAGATGAGGTCGCCCTCGTTCTCCCGGCCCTCGTCGTCGACGACGACTACCGCCTTACCGGCGGCGAGATCGGCGACTGCGCGCTCGATGGTGTCGAACCTGGTCACGTCTGCTGTGCTCCACTTCGGAATAGGTGCGACTCGAGCCTACTGGGTCGGGTCGCCGATACGACGTCGCGGTTGCTCCGGCTAGCCACGCTGCTGGAGTCGCTCGACGTATTTGGCGATGACGTCGACCTCCAGATTCACGGTGGTGCCGGCGGGCGCGGACCCGAGGGTGGTGAGTTCGCGGGTGGTGGGAATCAGCGAGACCTCGAACCAGTCGCGGTGCCCGGGCTCTCCGGCGTCGTCCACGCCGAGTCCCGAGACGGTCAGCGAGATGCCGTCGACGGTGATCGACCCCTTCTCGACCACATAGCGAGCGAGGTTGTCGGGCAACGAGATTCGCACCACCTCCCAGTTGTCGGAGGGTGTGCGCGACAGGATGACCCCGGTGCCGTCGACGTGCCCCTGCACGATGTGGCCACCGAGCCGGCTGTTCACCGCCGCGGCGCGCTCCAGGTTCACCTTCGAGCCGATGTCGAGTTTGCCGATGCCGGAACGATTGAGCGTCTCACCCATCACATCGGTGGTGAAGCTGTCACCGTCGACCACGTCGACCACGGTCAGGCAGACACCGTTGACCGCGATGGAGTCACCGTGGCGGGCATCGGAGGTGACGGTCGCGCCGCGAATGGTGAGCCTGGCCGCGTCCGCGGACCGCTCGGCGGCGACGATCTCGCCCAGCTCCTCGACGATGCCTGTGAACATCCGTATCTCCTGTCAGCCCGGCGCCCACCGCGTCGGGGCGTCCGCTAGCGCAAACGGTGCCGGCGGCCCGGGGTATTCCCCCGTGGGCCGCAGTGTCATCAGCGTAACGACGCGCTGTAGCAGAGCACATCCGGCCGTCCCACCGACCGGTCGCGTCCGGGCATTCGAGACTTTCGGACCGGAAATATGCACTGAACCGGACGCCGTCTCGGCGGCGCGCCGAGCGGGCCGATCGGCGTCCCCGCGATTCGGGGGTACACCGGATACCGAAGAGGAATTGTCGGCAATTTCCGGAGAAATGGAATTCGATTCACGTTTTCACCGGTCGGATATCCGGCTTCTACCGGCCCGGATCGCGGCCGAATTCGATTTGTTACCCACGTGACTGCGAATTCAACCCCGGCGCTTGCACCAAGGCGAATTCGGTAGCAATATTGTTATGCAGTTGATTCCAACAGTTCATTGGACAACAACCTCATGGGGGTGTGGCGTGACCACAGTGATCGATACGTCTCTCACGGATCGTTGCGAGCGGTATCGCCGCATTTTTCATCTCCCCGCGACGGTGGACGACGCGGCCCGGCACATCGTTCTCGAAGTCGGGCAGCAATTCGGTGCGGTCACCATGCCGGCCGATCTGGGTGAGCGGGTCTTGCGCCAGCTCACCCAGTCCGGACTCGTCACTCCCGTGGTTCACCATCCGCGCGCGCGGCGCTGGACCTTCATCACCGGCCCGTCGTGCTCCGCCGGCGTCAGCACATCCGTTGCGGCCGAACTGTTCCGGCTGTACACGACCGTCGCGTGCACGGGCAGCCACGTGGTGCTGCCCTCGGCCGAGGACGAACGGACAGGCTATCGAATCTGGGTGCAGACGCCCGACCATCTCGACGCGGTCGTCCCCATGGCCGCGGTCGTGGAGGCCGCGCGGCTCAGCGCCGTGCCGCCTGCTCCGTCGCGATGACCTTCTCGCGCAAGGCTTCCACGGTCGCGGCCGGATCGTCCGTGCCGTAGACCGCGGAACCGGCGACGAAGCAGTCCACCCCGGCCTCCGCGGCGGCTTCGATGGTGTCCATATTGATGCCACCGTCGATTTCGACGACCAGACGCAATTCGCCGCTGTCGACGAGCCGGCGAACCGCGCGCGCCTTCTCCAGCACGTGCGGAATGAACGACTGCCCGCCGAATCCGGGCTCGACGCTCATCACCAGCAGGGTGTCGAAGTCGCGGAGAATTTCCAGATACGGCTCGATGGGTGTGTTCGGTTTCACCGACAATCCGGCCTTCGCGCCGGCGGCGTGGATATCGCGAGCCACCGCGACCGGATCGTCGGTCGCCTCGGCGTGGAAGGTCACGTTGTAGGCACCGGCCTCCGCGTACGGGGGCGCCCAGCGGGCCGGGTCCTCGATCATCAGATGGCAGTCCAGCGGGATGTCGGTGGTCTTCAGCAGACTCTGCACCACGGGCAGACCCAGGGTCAGGTTCGGTACGAAGTGGTTGTCCATCACATCGACGTGCAGCCAGTCCGCTCCCTCGACGGCGCGTACCTCCTCCGCCAGATGAGCGAAATCAGCGGACAGGATGGACGGTGCGATCATCGGCGACGGCCGGTGAAAGTGGGAATTCGAGGTGGACACAGCGCGTGAGTGTACTGGGTCGATCACACCGGTTTTCGGCACTGTCGACGATTGCGCGACGCGAAGTTGGGTAGCCTTCGTAGGGTGATCAACATGTCGGCTGAAGAGGGACTGCGCAGCACACCCGTCGAAATCGGAGTAGCGGCCACGGTGTCGCAACTGCCCATCGTGCGCGGATTGGCCGAAACACTGGTCCTGCTCAGCGATTTCACACTCGACGAGGTCGCCGACATCCGGCTGGCCGTCGACGAGGCGTGCTCGACGCTGATCGAACTCGCCGTCCCCGGCAGCACCCTGCAGTGCCGCTTCACCGTTGGCGACACCGATCTCCTCGTCCGGGTGGCCGGAATCGCGGCCACCTCGAAACTGCCCGACCAGCGCAGCTTCGGCTGGCATGTACTGCGGACCCTCACCGATGGGATCGAGGTCGCGCAGGAACCCTTCGATTCGGCGATTTCCGGATACCCGACGGTGGTGGAATTTCGCCGGGTCCGGGGGAAGGCGTAGTGGCCGAGCACGACAGCGTGTTCGAGGCCGACGACGCCGAGGACACCGCGGGTACGGCCGCGAGCGGATCCCCTGACGACACCGGCGCCGAGGACGGCGATGGCCGTGCGCACGGCGGCGAGAACACCCCGGACGACGACGAAGACGGCGACGAGGTCGCCGAGGTCACCGGTTCGGTCTCCGGCTACGACGATGTGAATTTGCTGTTCCAGGCACTGTCGGAGGCCGGTGAGGACCGCCGCGCCGAATTGCGCGACGAGTTGATCAACCGCTGTATTCCGTTGGCGGACCACATCGCCCGCAAATTCAGCGGTCGCGGCGAGCCGTTCGACGATCTGACGCAGGTGGCCCGCGTCGGGCTGGTCCACGCGGTCGATCGGTTCGACGTCTCGCGGGGCTCGAACTTCCTGTCCTTCGCGGTGCCCACCATCATGGGCGAGGTGCGGCGCTACTTCCGCGACAACACCTGGGCGATGCGGGTGCCGCGGCGGGTCAAGGAGACCCATCTGCGCATCGGCTCCGCGATCGATTCGCTTTCGCAGTCGCTGGGCCGCTCTCCGACCGCCAAAGAGATCGCCGCCGAACTCGACATCCATCCCGACGAGGTGACCCAGGCCGTCATCGCGGGCAACGCGTATCAGCCCAGTTCCATCGACGCGGTATCGGTGGGCCGCGATACCGAGGCCTCGCTGCTGGACACTCTCGGCGAAGAGGAGTCGCAGTTCGACCGAGTCGAGGAGTACGTGGCGATCCGGCCGCTGCTCGCGGGCCTGCCCGAACGCGAACGGCGCATTCTCACCATGCGGTTCTTCGAATCGATGACGCAGACCCAGATCGCGCAGCGGATGGGGATATCGCAGATGCACGTATCCCGGATTCTGGCGAAAACGCTTGCGCGGCTGCGGGAGCAGAGCGCCCGCGAGTGAGGCCGGCGGTTACGCCGGAGCGGACGCTCGCGGTGGCGCGGCGCGCTGGGCGTGCACGATGGCCGACACCAGTTGCCCGGCCGGGCCGCCGAGTTTGCGCGGTGGACGCCACACCGCGCGCAGGGTGCGCCGCAGGTCCAGGCCCTCGACGGCGACGGCGCGCAGTTCGCCGCGCTCGAGCTGATCGCCGACCGCGAGGGTGCTGAGGACCGCGGGTCCCACGCCGCCGAGCACGCTGGTGCGGATGGCCGCGGCGCTGCCGAGCTCCAGAAGCGGTTCGGCACGCGGATATTCGGCCAATGCGACATCGAGCGTGCTGCGGGTACCGGAACCGGGTTCACGTACGACCAGCGGTGTCGCGGCCAGTTCGGCGACGGTGAGCGGGATGCGGCGCCGCGCCCACGGATGCCCGGGATCGACCACGACGAGCAGACGATCGTGCGCCACGGTCACATGCGGCAATCCCTCGGGCACGGCCGGCGATTCGACGAATCCCAGATCGCATTCCCCCGCCACCAGCCGATCGCACACTTGTCGCGAATTATGCACCTGGAGATGGACTTTCACATCCGGATGGCCGCGGCGGAACGCGCCGAGCCACCCCGGCAGCAGACATTCCGCGACCGTCATGCTGGCAGCGACGGTGAGTTCGGCCTCCTGATCGGTGCGCAGCGCGGCGGCGGCATCGAGTAGCCGGTCCACATCCGCCAGCACCTCGCGCGCCCAGTGCACGACGACGGTCCCCGCCGGAGTGAGCGTGGAGCCGCGCGGTGAGCGCCGCAGCAGGGCGAGGCCCAGCCGATGCTCCCACTGCCGCACCGCGCGGCTGGCGTTCGGTTGTGCCATGCCGATCGAGCGTGCGGCGGCGCCGAGACTGCCGTGGTCGTCGATGGCGACCAGCAGCTCCAGGAAACCCAGGTCGGGGCGGATATCGGCCATACCGTAATCATATGCATCGGACACAGCCCATATCACCATGATATGAGTCCGATGCCGTTTCGGCCGCTACCGGACCGCACCGATTCGCGAGACCGTTGTCGTCATGACAAGTCTGGATTCCTCGCGAGCGGCCGGGTCCGCCGACGAAGCGCCTGGTAGCACCGGTCCCGGCGCGCCGGACCGAACCGGAGATACCGACCGCGCGGCCGGTCCGCAGCGCGGCATCGAATCCTCCGGCACGCAGACCTCGGCCCGCACGTCACGACGCCGCCGGCGAGCGTGGCTCGGACCGACCGGATTCGCGGGGCGAGCCCAGCGGCCGGGTGCGCCGGCCGGGGCCGGCATCGTCCCCGGATTGGCCCTGACCGTCGCGATCACAGCTCTCGTGCTGGGCATCGCCCAGTTCACGCCGACGGTCAGTCCGCTACTGCTCGCCATCGTGGTCGGGGCGGTCCTCGCCAATTGCGTTCCCTTGCCGCAGCGGGTGCAGCCGGGGTTGCAGTTCTCGGCGAAGCGGCTGCTGCGTATCGGCGTCGCGCTGCTCGGTCTGCAGCTGACCTTCGCCGACATCCTCGGGCTCGGGCCCGCGGTGATCGCGGTGGTCGTCGCGATCGTCGCCCTCGGAATCGGCGGCACGATGTTCATGGGCCGGCTGCTGGGTCTGAGCTGGACGCAGCGACTGCTGATCGCGTGCGGATTCTCCATCTGCGGTGCGGCCGCCGCGGCGGCGGTGGACGGCGTGGTCGACGCCGAGGACGAGGAAGTGCTCACCGCGATCGCCCTCGTGGTCGTTTTCGGCACGATCATGATCGGCGCGCTGCCCCTGCTGTCGAGCGTGCTGGGCCTCGACGATCGCACCGCCGGGATCTGGGCCGGAGGCGCCGTGCACGAGGTGGCACAGGTCGTCGCGACCGGAGGCGCCATCGGCGGTGCCGCACTGACCGTCGCGGTCGTGGTGAAACTCGCGCGCGTGGTGTTGCTGGCACCGGTACTGGCGGTGATCGGCTGGCAGGTCCGGCGGCGCGAGGACGCCGCGCCCGGCACCCGCAGGCCGCCCCTGATTCCGCTGTTCGTCGTGGCCTTCCTGGCCTGCGCCGCACTGCGCACCACCGGGCTCCTGCCGGAATCGGCACTCGCCACGGCCAAACTGCTTCAGACCGCTCTGCTCACCGCCGCCATGTTCGCCCTCGGCGCGGGCGTACGCCTGGCCGCCCTGCGCCGAGTCGGGCCACGCCCGCTGATCCTGGCGCTCCTGTCGACCGTCTGGGTGGCCGGCGTCGCCCTCGCCGGTGCGGTTCTCGCGGGCTGAGCGGCCCGCGGTGTCAGAGCGGTTTGCGCAGCGCGGCCATGAACATGGCGTCGGTGCCGTGGCGGTGCGGCCAGAGCTGGACGGCGGGACCGTCGCCGATATCGGTGACGCCCGGCAGCAGCGTTCGGGTGTCGAGTTGTTCGGCGTTCGAGCGGCGGACGAAATCGGAGACGACGGAGACGGTTTCGGGCAGGTGCGGGGAACAGGTGGAATACACCACCACACCGCCCGGGCGCAGCAGATCCCATGCGGCGGTGAGCAATTGGCTCTGCAGGGTGGTCAGGTCGCGCACATCGGCCGGGGTGCGCCGCCACCTCGCCTCCGGTCGTCTGCGCAGCGCGCCCAGTCCGGTGCACGGTGCGTCGACCAGGATGCGGTCGTAGCCGGGTTCCAGCCCGGAGTCGCGGCCGTCGACCACATGGACGGTGACCGGCAGGCCGCGAGTCGCCTTGCGCACCAGATCGGCTCGGTGTTCGGCGGGTTCGACGGCATCCACCCGATACCGATCGATATCGGCCAGGGCGCCGAGCAGCGCGGTCTTACCGCCCGGGCCGGCGCACAGATCGAGCCAGCGCCCGCCGTCCTCGCCCAGCAGCGGCGCCCGGGTCAGCGACAATGCGACGAGCTGGCTGCCCTCGTCCTGCACGGCGGCCATTCCCTCGCGCACCGCTTCCAGCTGCCCCGGATCGCCACTGTCCAGGTACACCGCATACGGTGACCAACGCCCTTCCTCACCGCCACTGACCAGGGCCAATTCCTCGGCGGTGATATCGCCGGGCCGTGCCACCAGGTGGACGATCGGCCGCTGGTCGTCGGCGGCGAGCAGATCGCGCAGCTCCCCCGCCCGCGCACCGAGCGCGTCGGCGAAGGCCTGCGCGATCCAGACCGGATGCCCGAATTCGAATGCCATGCGGCCGATCGGATCCGCGGGCGCCAGATCCTCGACCCACTGCTCCGGTGTCCGCGCCGCGGCCCGGCGCAGCACCGCGTTCACGAAACCGGCTTTACCGCTGCCGGATTCGGTACGCACCAGATCGACCGACGTATCCACCGCGGCGTGTGATCCCACTCGGGTCCGCAGCAGTTGATAGACGCCCAAGCGCAGGACGTCGAGCAGCGGGCCGTCGATCTCGGTGATGGGACGTCCCGCGCAGTCGGCGATCACGGCGTCGAGGACCCCCATCGCCCGGCAGGATCCGTAGGCGAGCTCGGTCGCGAAAGCCGCATCGCGCCCGGACAATCCGTATTCCCGCAGCAGGACGGGCAGCACGAGATTCGCGTAGGCGTCACGCTCGCGAACCGCCCGGAGCACGTCCCGGGCGACGAGCCGGGGAGCGTCACCCACCACACCACGGCGTCCTCGAGTCCGGGCTGCGGAGCCACCGGTCCGGCGCGCGGAACCGGAGCCGGCTTCTGGTCGCGACGACTTCTGCTGCCCCGCAGCGGATTTCCTTGCCGATCTCTTCTCGGAGGCCCGTTTCGACGCATCACCGCCGGTCCTTCCGGGGGCGGCACCGTGGGCTCGTCCGGATCCGGCGTCGGCGCGCCCGGCATCGCGAGCACCATTCGCGCCGGAGCGGCGGCCGCGGTCGTCCGACGAATCGCGCCCCTCGCCCCGACGAGCCCGAGGGGCGTCACCGCCATGGCTGCCCGAACTTCTCCCCGCGTCGCCGTGCTGCCGAGAGCCGTTGTCCGCCCGGCCTTTTCCTCGGCGCGCATCGTCGGCCGTCCGGCCGTCGCGGTCGGGTCGTTCGCCTCCTCGACGTGGGCCGGTCACTCGACCACCGCGCCGGGCTGCAGGCGGGCACCGCGGGCCCAGTCCAGGGCCGGCATCATCCGCTTGCCCTGGGGTTGAACCTGATCCAAGCGCACGGCCGTGGTGGCGGTGCCGATGTAGACACCGGATTTGCGCACCTCGATCACCCGCTCGGGCAGTTGGTCCTCGACCAGTTCGACCGGCCCGAGTTTCAGTCGCTTACCGTCGATCTGGGTCCACGCGCCCGGCGCCGGCGTAACGGCGCGAATCCGGCGGCCGACCGCCAGCGCCGGTTGATCCCAGCGGATGTGGCCTTCGTCGGCCTCTACCTTGGGCGCATAGGAAATGCCCTCACCGGATTGCGGCACGGCCTGTACGGTGCCGTCCTCGATGCCGTCGAGGGTGGATTCGAGCAGCTGCGCACCGGAGATCGACAGGCGCTCCAACAGGGATCCGGCGGTGTCGGTGATGCCGATGCGTTCGGTGACCACGCCGTAGACCGGCCCCGTGTCCAAGCCCTCCTCGATACGGAAGGTCGAGGCGCCGGTGATTTCGTCGCCGGCCAGGACCGCCGCCTGCACCGGCGCCGCGCCACGCCACGCGGGCAGCAGCGAGAAGTGCAGATTGACCCAGCCGTGCCGCGGGATGTCGAGCACCCCCCGCGGCAGCAACGCGCCGTACGCGACCACCGGACAGCAGTCGGGCGACAGATCCGTCAGTGCCGCAACGAATTCCGGCTCCGAGGGTTTGCGCGGGGTCAGCACCGGAATGCCGTATTCGTCGGCCAGCCGCCCGATCGGCGAGCGCGTGACCTTGCGACCGCGCCCGGCCACCGCATCCGGCCTCGTCACCACCGCCACCACCTCGTGGCGCTCGGATTCGATGAGCCGCCGCAGGGACGGAACGGCCGGTTCGGGAGTCCCCGCGAACACCAGGCGCATCTACTCGCCCCGCCCGGACTCGGGACGGCTGCCGGCGACCTCGGCCGCCGACATCACCGTCTTACCGGCGGCGAACCACTCCGATTCCCGCACCGCGCGCATGGCCTGTTTGCGGGTGGCCGGTTCCAGCCGCTGCAGATACAGCACGCCGTCGAGATGATCGGTTTCGTGCTGCACGCAGCGCGCGAGCAGCCCCTCGGCCTCGAATTTCACCGGCTCACCATGCCTGTCGAGCCCGTGCGCCACCACGCGGTGGGCACGGGTCACGTCGTAGCGCAGCCCCGGAATCGACAGGCAGCCCTCCGGTCCGGTCTGCTCGTCGGTCCCGAGGACCTCGAAGACCGGATTCACCACGTGTCCGGCGGCATCGCCGGTGTCGTAGACGAACACCCGCAGGCCGACCCCGATCTGCGGGGCGGCCATGCCGACTCCGCGACTGGCGTGCATGGTGTCGGTGAGGTCGGTGACCAGCTGCTCGAGTTCCCTGTCGAAGGCGTCGACCTCGTCCGCGCGGGCGCGCAGGACGGGATCGCCGAACAGGCGAACGGGCTGGATTGTCACAGGCACACTCCCGGGCGAGACGACATTGCGGTCGCCCCATTTTACGGGCGGCCGGAAATCCGTTTCGTCAGGAATGCGCGCCCAGGATCACCTCACCGATTCCGGTGCCCAGCGGCACGTAGGCGCAGTGCGGCAGCGGTGCTTGCTCGGGGGCGAGCAGAGTGAGCAGGAGTTGCTGGACGAACGGGTCGTACACCATGTGGAAATGCCCGGTCAGGTCGATCGGGCACAGATCCTGGAGCACGATGTTGCGCGCACCCGGACCGGTCAGGGCGATATTGGTGTAGGGCTGGATCATCTCGTCGACACGGCTGCCGACCGTGGTGTACCGCACACCGGGGACCGTGTCGCCGCCCGCGTTGAGTTCGCGCATGAACGGCGAGCCCTGGGCCTGCTGAACGGCGGCGAGCGAGGTGACCTGCCGATAGGCGTTCCACAGATTCGGCACGGCATCGGCGAGCGGAACCAGCCCGTACATCTGGCCGCCGTAGCTGGGCGAGGCGAGCCCGATCCACTGATCGACCTCGGGAGCCCCGCCGAGCTTGTCGATGTAGTACCGAGTGATGTTGGCGCCCTGGGAAAATCCGACCAGGTCGACCTTGTCTGCGCCGGTGGCCGACAGGACCCGGTCGACGAAGGCGCCGAACTGTCGCGATGATGCCCACAGATCCTCGGTGCCGTAACTGGTCGCATCCGGTTTGCCCCCGTAGTCCGGGGCGAAGACGCAGAAGCCCGCGGTGACGAGTTGCGGGCCGATACCGCCCCAGTCGGTATAGGCGGTGGCGTCGGTCCCGTGGGCCAGGATGACCGGGCGCGGATGCCGGGCGCTGGGCCGGCAGCTGAAATCGTTGGTGCCCCACGGCGTTGCGCCGGGGTGCGCTTTCAGATAGCGCGAGGCGGTGAGATGGTTGCCCTGCGGTGGTCCCCATTCGGTCGGGACCACCACCGGGCGGGTGTCCGGCGGCGGCGATGCGGGAGGTTCGGCCCAGGCATTCGCGCTGCCGCCGAACACCGCCCCGCACGTCGCCACCGCCGCGAACGCCCTACGCCAGGCGAGGCCCCCGTCTCGATGTTTCCGACCTCGTCCCATATTCCGATTGTGCGCCGTCCGGACCGGTACATGCGACGGGCCAACGGTATTCGTCTCACTCGGCCGCGGTGGTGTCGTCGTCGGCGAGGATCCGGTAGATCGAGCGCCGGGCCTCGGTAAGGACCTCGGCCGCCTTACCGGCCTGTTCCGGAGTGCCGGCGCGGGCGACCTGCCCGACCGCACCCATCAGCTGGCCGACCAGTTCGCGCAGGTCCAGCGCCTGGTCGCCGACGCCCTCGCGGACGTCCTGCCAGGGATCGCCCAGTTCGTCGCGATGTTCGGTGACGTACTCGGCGCCCGCGTCGGTGAGTTTGGCGGTTTTGCGACCGGCCACCTTCTCGATGATCACCAGGCCCTCGTCCTCGAGCTGGGACAGTGCCGGGTAGATCGAGCCGGGGCTGGGCCGCCAGATGTCGTCGCTGCGCTCGCGGATCTGCTGGATCAGCTCGTAGCCGTGCATCGGACGTTCCTGCACCAGCAGCAGAATCGCCGCGCGGACATCTCCGCGCCGTCCGCGTCCACCACGGCCGCGACCGCGACCGACATGGCCGCCCGGACCGAATCCGGGTCCGAAATCCGGACCGAACGGCCCGAAGCCGTGTCCGCGCGGATGGCGACGGAACTGTTCGTGTCCGCCGCGTTCCTGCGGGTCCGGCCGGGGTCCGCGACGGCGGCCGCGGCCGAACCTGTCCATGTTCTCCATGCGTTCCATGATTGCCTCCTCGGGCATCGTCTTACGTTGACGCAATCAACGATATATCGGCAATGCATCTTTGACAAGTATGGAACGCGCCACAGCGCGTGCTGTGGCTCAGGCGGCGAGCGAACCGATCCAGCGCTCCAGCCGGTCACCCTCCGCGCGCATCAGCTCCGGATCACGAAAAGTGTTGGTGAGCAAGGAGATTCCTTGATAGGAGGCGATCAGCGCGACGGCCAGTTCGCGCGCATCGGCGCGGCCCATCTGCTCGAATTGCCGCTGCACCCAGTCCAGCAGGACGCCCATCACCTCGGCCAGCTCACGCTCCAGACCGTCGGAGCGTTTGTCGAGTTCGGCGGCCAGAGTGCCGGACGGACATCCGTATCGGGCCGCGACATCGCGCTGGTCGACCCAGGACCGGATCAACGCCCGCAGCCGATCGGCCGGCCGGGCTTCCCGGTCGAGTTCGGCAAGGAAGCCCTCCAGGCTGTGGGCGTGAGCCCCGATTGCCGCCTGGATCAGCTGATCCTTGGTCTTGAAGTAGTAGTACACATTGCCGACCGGCACCTCGGCAGCCCGGGCGATGTCGGCGATCGTCGTCTTCTCGACCCCCTGCCGGTGGAAGACCTCGGCGGCCGCGGCGGCGAGCCGTTCCCGCTTACCGCCGGACCGCTTGCTGTCGAGCGAGTTAGTCATACAACTGACTATAGACACATCGAAGCTCATGCCGTACGGTCCTGTTAGTCAGTCAACTAACTCAGGAGCGAAGATGATTGTGGTAACCGGAGCGACCGGCAACGTCGGACGACCGTTGGTGCGGATGCTCGCCGAAGCCGGCGAGAAGGTGACTGCCGTATCCCGCCGCCGTCCCGACGACCTCCCCCACGGCGTGCGGCACGTTGCGGCCGATCTGACGAATACGGGCGAGGTCGCGGCGGCCCTCGATGGCGCGGAACAGCTGTTCCTGCTACTCGCGCCGGGATCGCTGGCCGCAGATGTGCCGGGAGTGCTGACCGCGGCACGCGATGCGGGTGTGCGGCGAATCGTCCTGTTGTCGTCACAGGGCGTCGGAACCCGGCCCGACAGCGCCTCGCACGGACAGTTCGGAAAGCAGGTCGAAGTTGCCGTCCAGAACTCGGGACTGGAATGGACCATATTGCGGCCGAGCGGTTTTCAATCGAACGTAGCGATGTGGGCGGACGCGGTACGCACGCAGCGGACGGTCACCGCGCCGTTCGGTGATGTCGCGATCCCCTTCGTGGACCCCGACGATATCGCCGCCGTGGCCGCCACCGCCCTGCGCGAGGCCGGTCACACCGGACGGACCTACGTGCTCACCGGTCCCGCGCCCGAATCTCCGCGCGATCGGGCGCGGGCCCTGGCCGAAACGCTCGGCGAGCCGGTGCGTTTCGTCGAGCAGACAGCCGAGCAGGCGCGCGCGCAACTGCTCACCGTGATGCCCGCCGACGCCGCCGACACGACCCTGGCGATCATCGGTGCGCCGACGCCCGAGGAATTGCGGGTCAGCGACGATGTCGAGGCGGTCCTCGGCCGTGCACCGCGACCCTTCTCGGCGTGGGCACGACGCAATATCGACATGTTCCGCTGAACATCACCCCGTGCCCCTGGCCCGGCACGCCGAATTCGCTTGTGCGTCAGCCGATGTCGACCGGATCGATCTGTACCCGCAACGGACCGTCCGAGCGATGACTGCTGCGCACTGCGAGGGCGCCGGCCAGCGAGCGCGACAACGCCGAGCCCGCTCGCCGGTCGACCCGGAGAATCATCCGTTCGACCTCGGCGGGCGCCGCATCGCCGGAGAACGGCGTGCGGGCGCCGGGCGGCAGCGGCACCGGGCCCAGCACCTCGACACCGTCCGGTAGTGCCGTCTCACCGAGGAGTTCGCCGATGGTGGCGGTCGTGCCGTCGACGGCGGCCAGGCGCACCGCGGGCGGGAAGCGAACCTCGGTGCGAGCGGCGAGTTCGTGGCGGGCGTGGCCGATCGGATCCCAGCGCACCAGTGCCTGCACGGTCGGCAGCGACGGTTCGGCCATCACGAGCACCTCACCCGCGGGGCGGACCAGGGCGGCGGCCGACATCCAGCGCCGCAGCGCGTCCTCGGCGGCACGCAGGTCCGCGCGGCCGAGCAGCGCCCAGCCGTCGAGCAGCAGCGCCACCGCGTACCCACCCGGCACGTCGGGTTCGGCTCCGATGGTCGCGACCACCACCTGGGGGCCCTCCGGGACCGAATCCAGCACGGCGGCGCCGCCGGAACCCCGGATCGGCACCCCGGGAAAGGCACGGCCCAATTCCTCCGCGGTGCGCTGGGCGCCGATCACCACCGCCCGCAGTACCCGGGAACCGCACGCGCCGCACCGGAAGGCCGGTTCCACCTTGCCGCACCAGCGACAGCTCGGGCTCTGGGCGATATCGCCGGAACCCTTGCTGCCCAAGGGAACTGCCGCGGGTCGGCGTTCGCCCGCGGCCGTGTCCGAGCGTGCGGGCTCCGGATGCCGCGGGCCGGTATGTTCCGCTCGATGATCCTCGACGGATGTCTCGCCGGCTCGGCCGGCCGCCGTCGCATCATCGGCCGACCGCGTCGATCCACGCCGGGACTGTGCCCCGGCCCGGGAATCGACGGCCCGCCGGGCGTCTCGCCTGCCCCAGGTACCGCTCTCCGGCAGCGAGAGCGGGCCGTTGCAGTGCCGGCAGCGGGCCGGGGTGCGGCATGTCGCGCACGCCAGCGCCGGAACGTATCCGCGCCGTGGGACCTGCACCAGCACCGGGTCACCGGCTGCCAAGGCCCGGCGCGCCGCGGCGAAGGCGGTGCCGGGGATGCGGATCGCGCGCGCCATCGGATCGCGCTCCAAGGCGATATCGCTGTCGCCCGGCGCATGGATTCGAGGAGTGCCGGCGCGCAACGTCTTCCGATCGGCGATCAGGTCGTGCGCCCATCCGGATTCGACGATGGCCTGCGCCTCCGCGGTCCGCGCGAACCCGGCCACCACGAAGGCCGCGCCGGTGTCGTGGGCACGCAGCATCGCGACCTCGCGGGCGTGCGGATAAGGTGCGCGCGGTTCGGCATAGGTGTCGTCGCCGTCGTCCCACACCACGATCAAGCCCAGTTCCCGCGCCGGCGCGAAAACCGCACTGCGCGTTCCGACCACGACCCGTGCGGTGCCACGCAGCACCGCGAGCCAGCGCCGGTACCGGGCCGCGGGCCCCAGTCCGGCCGACAGGCCCACCACCGAATCCCCTATCAGGGCAGCACATTCCGCGACGACCCGGTCCAGATCGCGTTGATCCGGAACCATCACGATCGCACTGCGCCCGCTCGCGACCGTGGTGGCCGCCAATTCCGCGAGCCGGCGCGGCCACTGCTCCCCGGGCATCGCCTGCCAGGCCGCGCGCGGGCCGCTGCCCCGGCGCAGCGCGGACAGGAACGAACCGCCGTGCACGTAGTGCGACCAGGCCGGGAAATCGAGCGGAATCTCGGGCAGATCAACGGATTTCGGTTCGGCCGCCTCGGTGCGCGCATGCCGCGGCGGAATCGCCAGCCGCAGCACATCGGCCCGCGTTCCGGCGTAGCGGGCGGCCACGGCCGATACCAGGCGAACGATCTCCGGGGTGAGGACGCGCTCGCCGGACACCACCCGCTGCAGCGGCTGAATCTTTCCGGAATGTTCGGTGCGCGCGAGCCTTTCGAGGATGTATCCGTCGACCAGGCGGCCGGAGAATCGCACCCGCACGCGTACCCCGGGCTGGGCGAGCTCATCCATCTCCGGCGGCACCGAGTAGTCGAAATCGCGGTCCAGATGGGCGGGTTCGAGCAACGGCAGCACCCGGGCGATCGGTTTGTCGAGCCGGGTTTCACCGGCCCCCTTCGCCGAGGTCAGCGGATCCGCGTCGTCCACCGCGTCCGAACCCTGTTCGCCGAGCGACGCCGGCTCCGCTGTGTCGTGTTCGGAATGCGGCGATAACTCCTTCACCGCAACGGATTCCGGGTCCGGGAGTGATTCACGGGCCACGTCGGGAGTGTTCTCTTCCGGCGATATATCCGGAACCTCGGGGATGTCGGAGGATGGCGGCGCCGCGGACGACGAGCCGGGCATGCAAACGGCGCCCTCCGTCGGAACGGAGGGCGCCGTCGGTGCTACCGCTTCAGCCACGGCAGGCGCGGACCCGGTCAGAGACCGGCGGCCGCGCGCAGC
>NZ_LZMK01000405.1:0-1779 GCF_001665865.1 Nocardia sp. 852002-20019_SCH5090214
CCCAGGTCCGGGCTGGACATCAATCCCGGAAACCACCACCGCCCATGAGGAGGCAATCACCATGTCCGACACCACCATCCGCGACGCCGCGACCTGGCAGCTCGGTGTGCCGACCGGCTACGCCCAGCGCATCGCCCACGTGCTGGCCATCGCCGGGGTCAACCAGGCCCGCCACACGCGCACCCGGCTCCAGCGCGACGACGACCAGGCCCGCGAACACGGACCCGCCGCGATCGAACTGTTCGAGATCGCCGTCGGCAACCAGATCGGGGCCGCCGAGGACCGGCTGGAACAGATCGTGTGGGACAACCAGTGGGCGCTGACCTCCGCGCTGGCCGACGCGCTGACCTGGCACGACACCTCCGAGATCGCGGACCAGAAACTGACCGAACTGTGCGACGCCTTCGCCCACCAGTGGGGCGTGAACATCGACACCGAGCAGATGCAGGTCGGCATCGATCCCGACTTCGACGCAATCGGAGCCCAGAGCCGCGCGCAGGCGGCGGCGCTGTTCGCACGCCAGAGCGCGGCCATCGGGATCATCGAGGACCTGCCACTGGCCCCGGAAGCCAAACCCGTTGTCGGCCAGGCCGTGCTGGAGTGTGGCGGCGGCGACGATCTCGTCGCTGCGCTCACGCAGCCGTTCGATGGTCGCGGCGGTCTCGTCACCCACACCCCAGGTTTCGGGGGACTCGTTCGAGATGTCGTTTTCGGCGAGGTAGTCCGCGGTCGCGCGCAGGTCCTCGACATCACCGGCGAGCAGTGAGAGTTGTTCGGTGAGTTTGTCGCGGTCGGCGTAGCCGGGCCAGAGCTGCAGGTCCGGGTACTGTCCGTCGCGGATCGCTTTGCCGACCTCACGGACACGGGCCTGGTCCTCAGCGGTCATCACCGCGATCTCGGCGGCCATCTGCTTGGCCGTGACGTGGCCTTCGTCGAATCCGGCCAGCAGCTCCGGGATGCGGCCGCGGGCTTCCTCTCCGGGATCGACGAACACCGGGGAGGTGAGCAGGTCGATGTTGCGGGTGTCTCCGGTGAGGTAGTCGACGACGAAGTCGACGCGGGTGCGGTCGTCTGTGGTGAGGCCGGCCGCATCCAGATCGGTGTCGAGCTGCGCGCGCCGCTGCTCGGCAGACGACAACGCGTAGGTGGGGGCTTCGTCGAGGCTTTCCCCGCGCCACCGCAGCAGTGCCTGCCCGACAACGGGTTTGGCTTCCGGGGCCAGTGGCAGGTCCTCGATGATCCCGATGGCCGCGCTCTGGCGTGCGAACAGCGCCGCCGCCTGCGCGCGGCTCTGGGCTCCGATTGCGTCGAAGTCGGGATCGATGCCGACCTGCATCTGCTCGGTGTCGATGTTCACGCCCCACTGGTGGGCGAAGGCGTCGCACAGTTCGGTCAGTTTCTGGTCCGCGATCTCGGAGGTGTCGTGCCAGGTCAGCGCGTCGGCCAGCGCGGAGGTCAGCGCCCACTGGTTGTCCCACACGATCTGTTCCAGCCGGTCCTCGGCGGCCCCGATCTGGTTGCCGACGGCGATCTCGAACAGTTCGATCGCGGCGGGTCCGTGTTCGCGGGCCTGGTCGTCGTCGCGCTGGAGCCGGGTGCGCGTGTGGCGGGCCTGGTTGACCCCGGCGATGGCCAGCACGTGGGCGATGCGCTGGGCGTAGCCGGTCGGCACACCGAGCTGCCAGGTCGCGGCGTCGCGGATGGTGGTGTCGGACATGGTGATTGCCTCCTCATGGGCGGTGGTGGTTTCCGGGATTGATGTCCAGCCTGGCCCAGCAG
>NZ_LZMK01000406.1:0-1299 GCF_001665865.1 Nocardia sp. 852002-20019_SCH5090214
CCGACCAAACTGAGCGGAACAGCCGTGGCCGGCATGCTCGCCCGGGAACTCGAGACCCACTGCCCGGAGGGCTTCATCCCCGCTCGACTCACAGTCGACCTGTATCAACCGGTCGACAACGCCGCGTTCGATCTGCGCAGCACGGTGGTCCGTCGAGGATCTCGAATCACTGTTGCCGACGCGGCACTGTCGCAAGACGGTCAGCAACGTGTGAGGGCGACAGCCGTTTTCCTCACCACCGGGACCGAACCGCCTGGCCAGCTCTGGAGCCGAGACGAACCGCTGCCGGTTCCGCCGCAGGAGAGTGCTGTGCCCGGCGGGACGCCGCCGCTGTTCAAGAGCGGCGATCGCGACTGGTCCGAGGATTTCGCGGCGAATCAAAACGCCGACCGCAAAATCTCCTGGCAGAACCTGCCACCACTGGTCGCCGGGGAACCGATCACTGGGTTCCAGCGCGCCGCGATCCTGGGTGACTCCACGAACCACGTGTGTCACTGGGGCACCGAAGGCGCCGGCTACATCAACGCCGATGTGACCGTGGCGCTTTCGCGTCTGCCGATCGGCTGCGACCTCGGACTACGCGCCGACAACACCATCGCCTCGGCGGGCGTGTCCATCGGCAGCGCCACCCTCTACGACCGCATCGGCCCGGTCGGCACCTCCGTGGTCAGCACACTGTCGAACGCACGACGCCAAATCGACTTCGCCGCCACCACCAGCGCCGCATTCGGCGGCGAGTAACCGGCGGGTGCTTCACGGGTGAGGAAGCATCTCCGGCTGAGCGAGCCTGGCGAGCGTTTGAGCAATGTCGGTGCCGGGCTGGCTGAAGGTGGCGTCGAAGTAGGCAAGCAGGTATGCCCGTTGCAGGTCGATCGAACGGGCCGTGTCGATTGTGCCGACTGCTTCGGCCTTCTTGGCGGGCTCGAGCAGGCCGGCCGTGGTCAGTTGCGGCAGGATGATCTGCTGGTCGCACAGCGACATGTGCTGGGTTCCTGCGATGCGCAGGGGGATCTTCACCCCAGTGTTGGTTGCCCAGCGCGGTTCCCAGCCCGGATTGCCGAACCAGGGCGAGGTGTCGCTGGCCAGCATCAGCAGCGGCCGGTCGAGACCGTCCGCGGCGACAGAGCCCAGGATCGGGCCGTCCAGATCGACGCCGGCACGGACACGGTGGTCGTCGTGCATCGTTTGCACGGTTGTCGACCCGCCTAGCGAGTGACCGAACATTCCGACTTTCGACAGGTCGAGGTCCTCGGCGAGGTGCGGTGGGAGTCCAGCGCGTCCCGGCTGTTCGGTGGCAGC
>NZ_LZMK01000407.1:0-500 GCF_001665865.1 Nocardia sp. 852002-20019_SCH5090214
TCGACCTGGCGGACGCTGTGGCGGCCGACGCGGGTGTAGACCGCGTGCTGCTCGAGGTATTCGCAGGCGTCGGCGATCGCAGCGTAGTGGGCGGCCTCGATCTTGTCGGCGATCTCGCGGGGTGCCAAGGCCCACAGCGCCGACACCGACTTCACCGGGGAGAACGTGAGGTCGAACCCGGCCACGGATTTCGTGTTCGGGCGGGAGGCGCGGGCGATCCAGCCCGATAGCTCCCGATCGTCGGCCGGGGGGCGCCCGAATTCCTCGGCGAACATGGTCAGAGCGACGTCGGTGCGGATCTGTTCACGCACCTCCGGGGGGATCTTGGCGTACTCGATGAGGCCTTGGGCACGGTTGTATTCGGCATAGGCGCGGGCGCACTCGAACCGGTAGCCAGCCTCGGCGACCACATATCGGTTATGCGGGCGGCCGAGCTGGGCCATCTTCGCGCCGTAGAGGCGGGCCACCCGCGGCGAGACACCCTCGGCCATCTGCTCGGC
>NZ_LZMK01000408.1:0-529 GCF_001665865.1 Nocardia sp. 852002-20019_SCH5090214
CGGTTCCTGTTCCCGACCGGATGCCCGGACGGGTGCCGGTGCCGGTGGCCCGATGACGACGAACGCTTCGAATGCGGATGCCCCGGCTGCGAAGACTGGGCACCGGTCCCGGCGATCGACTGGGTCATCGTCGGCGGGGAATCCGGGCCCCACGCCCGACCGATCGAGGCGGACTGGGTGCGCGATCTGCGCGACCAGTGCGTCGAGGCCGGGACCGCGTTCTTCTTCAAGCAGTGGGGTGGTCGCACCCCGAAAACGGCCGGGCGCGAACTCGACGGCCGGATCTGGAACCAGTACCCGCAGAACAGGAGCACCTCATGCCACGCCTGATGTCGGTCTCGCTCACCGAACCCCAGGTCCGCGACCGGACAAAGACCGTCACCCGCCGTATGGGCTGGCTGATGCTGCAGCCCGGCACCCGGCTCACGCTGTGCCGCAAGGTGATGGGCCGCCGCCGCGGCGAACCACTCGTCCGGATCGTCGACGTGGAAGTACTCGACGTCGGGCGCGAGCGCCTCGACACCATCAC
>NZ_LZMK01000409.1:0-63853 GCF_001665865.1 Nocardia sp. 852002-20019_SCH5090214
CGAACGACAGGGGCAAGAAGTCATACCGGGCCTGGCGACCGTAGCCCTCGATCAAGGGCTGCGAAAAAGATAACGGGGAGCACTCGCTCAGGCGCCCCCCTTTCGTGGAAAGCTGGGACCATGGTCGAATCACGGAACTTTCTCGGCGAAACGCCTGACGAGCGGCGCGAGCGCCGAAAGAAGGCGCTGATCGATGCCGCGCTGACCCTGATCTATTCCGGCGGCCTGCCTGCTGTCGGCGTTCGTAGCGTCACCGCCCAGGCGAAACTGTCCAGCCGCTACTTCTACGAGAACTTCACCAGCATCGATGAGCTGCTGATCGAGTCGTTTCGCGAGGTGGCGACCGGGCTTCTCGAAATCGGTATGACCGCGCTGCACGCGAGGCAACTGCCCGATCCCAAAGCGGCGTCGGCGGACGAGATACTCGACACCTTCCGCCAGGGGCTCGATGCGGTGTTGGGTGATCTCGTCGCCGACCCCAGGAAGGCGGCACTCATATCCGCGGTCACCGCCAGCGGTCCGCGCGTGCGTCAAGAATTGCAGCAGTTCGTCTTCATCGTCGCCACCGCGATCTCCAGCGACGTGAGTGCCGCGGAAATCGGTGTCGACCGCGCCAGTGCGCTCTACATCGCCGGAGGAGTCGTCCAGCTCGCTGTCGCTTATATCTTGGGCGACATCGAGATCGACAGGCCCGAGCTCGTCGAACGGCTGGCGCGCTTGACCTACGGCGCGGTCGCGGGTGCCGCAGCGGACACCGCATCAGCCGACTGATGAAACGAGCGCCCTGCCGGATGGCGTGCCGACGGGCGCCTGGCCTTCTCGGCCGTCAGATCCCGGGGGATTCGCCGGTCCGCGCTCTGATGAAATTCCGCATTACGTCGACCATGCGTTCGTAGTCGGCGGCGTTGGGGGTCATGACGGCAGCGCTGGTCAGGCCGCTGCACATGGTGACCAGGGCGTGGGAGAGATCTCGGCGCGAGCGCGCGTCGGGCGCGACCTCGGGTGGGGCGAGTGCGGCGATGCCGTCGAAGAACGCGCGAAAGGTACGCAGCGTCGGTTGGAGCTCGTTCGCGATCGCCTCGTCTCGACTCACCTCGACGAGCACGGTCAGCACCATCGCGGTGAGTTCGCGGTCCATCCGGTACAGGTCGGCGAACCCTTGCAGCACCAGGTCGAGCGCTTCGTCGAAGCGTTCGACCCCGGTCATCATCGACCCCAGATACGCGAGTCCGCGCGCGTACACATCCTCGGCGACCGCCACGAACAGCCCGGCCTTACTGCCGAAGCGCTGATAGATCACCGGCGCGGAAACTCCTGCGGCTTCGGCGATTTCGCTGACCGAGACGCCGGCGAAACCTTTCGTCGCGAACAGCTGTAGTCCGACCCGCAGCAGGACCTCACGAGTGTCGAGCCCCTCTGCCGCCTTGGGACGTCCAGGGGCGCGCAGGGGCGAATCCGGACGTAATCGCGCGTGCGTGGCTGCCATGGTTCTCCTGATCATGCGGGTATTGCCGAGCATATCACCCGTATGTATATTAGCGATCATTAATTTTGATCGGAGGCGGAATGGCCAATCTGACATCTGTGTTGCGCGACGTGGCGGCGGAGAGCGCCGACCTCGATCGCTTGGTCGCCGAGCTGGATGAGTCCGGGTGGCGGATGCCGACACCGGCCGAGGGCTGGACGATCGCGCACCAGATCGCACACCTGGCTTGGGCGGACGACTTCGCGGCGCTGTCCGCGACCGATCCCGACGGGTTCCGGTCGGAGCTGAGCGGCGGGTTGGCCGGTGCGGCGAGTGTCGACGAGTTCGTCGGCGCGGCCGCCGAACTCGGAGCGCAGCAGGCCCCAGCGGTGCTGCTGGACCGCTGGCGGGCCGGTCGTGAGCGTGTGGCTGCGGGGTTGGCCGGGGTAGCGCCGGAGGCGAAGCTGCCGTGGTTGGGGCCCTCGATGAGCCCCGCCTCGATGGCGACGGCCCGGTTGATGGAGACCTGGGCGCACGGCCAGGACGTCGCCGACGCGCTGGGGGTGGCGCGCACACCGACCGCGCGCCTGCGCCACGTCGCTCACATCGGCGTGCGCGCAAGGGCTTTCGCGTACGTCACCAACGACAAACAACCACCCGAAGGTGACGTGCGGGTCGAACTGAAAGGCCCCGACGGTGACATCTGGAGCTGGGGCGAGCCGGCCGCACCCGGCCGGGTGACCGGTCCGGCGCTCGATTTCTGCCTGTTGGTCACCCAGCGCCGCCACCGTGCCGACCTCGCGTTGGTCGCGGAGGGGCCGATCGCCGACGAGTGGCTGGACATCGCCCAAGCCTTCGCCGGTCCGCCCGGAGCAGGTCGCACACCGGGACAGTTCGCATGACGCCGAGACAGCACCCGGGTTTCCGGCCTCGCCGGCGAAACCACGAAATCACGACCGGCCCGCCGGCCGAACGATGGGGAATCCGATGACGGTACTGCGCAGCACCCTTGATACCAATTCCGACGACTACGCGTCCCTGCGTGCGGCGATGCTGGAGAAGATCGCCGAGATCGATGCCGAACAGGCCGAAACCATCGACGGTGGCGGCCCGAAATACGTTCAGCGCCACCGTGAGCGGGGCAAGTTGCTGCCCCGAGAGCGGATCCAGTTGCTACTGGATCCGGACACCCCGTTCCTCGAGCTCTCGCCCCTGGCCGCGTGGGGCACACGCTTCCACGTCGGCGCGAGCATGGTCACCGGCATCGGCATCGTCGAGGGCGTCGAATGCGCGATCATGTCACACGAGCCGAGTATCAAGGGCGGCACCCAGAATCCTTACACCCTGAAGAAGGGGCTCCGGCTACAACAGATCGCGGCCGAGAACGGGCTGCCGACGATCAATCTCGTCGAGTCCGGCGGCGCTGACCTTCCCACCCAGGCCGATGCTTTCACCCCGGCCGGCGCCACGTTCCGCAATATGGCGCGGGCGTCGGTCGAGCGGCGGCCGGTGATCTCACTCGTGTTCGGCAACGCCACCGCCGGCGGTGCCTATGTGCCGGGTATGAGCGACTACGTGGTGATGGTCAAGGAACGCGCGAAGGTGTTCCTGGCCGGTCCGCCGCTGGTGAAGATGGCCACGGGGGAGGAGTCCGACGACGAAACCCTGGGCGGTGCCGAACTGCACGCCCGGTATTCCGGTTTGGCCGACTACATGGCCGACGACGAAATCGATGCCATCCGGCTCGGCCGGCAGATCGTCTCGAATCTCAACTGGCACAAGGCCGGTCCGGGACCGTCACGACCGTCGGAGGAGCCGCTCTACGATGCCGACGAGTTGCTCGGACTGATCCCGACCGATCTCAAACGGCCGTTCGACCCCAAAGAGGTGATCGCGCGCATCGTCGACGGATCCCGGTTCGACGAGTTCAAACCGCTGTACGGCAGCAGTCTGGTCACCGGGTGGGCATACGTCCACGGCTATCCGGTCGGAATCCTGGCCAACGCCCGCGGCATCCTGTTCAGCGAGGAATCGCACAAGGGCACGCAGTTCATCCAGCTGTGCAACCAGACCGACACACCGCTGCTGTTCTTGCAGAACACCACCGGATTCATGGTCGGCGCCGAATACGAGCGTGGCGGCATCATCAAGCACGGCGCGATGATGATCACGGCCGTGTCCAACAGCCGGGTCCCGCACATCACCATCAATATGGGATCGTCCTACGGCGCCGGCAATTACGGCATGTGCGGGCGGGCCTACGATCCGCGCTTCCTGTTCAACTGGCCCAACGCCAAATCCGCGGTGATGGGCGGTGAACAACTCGCCGGCGTGCTGTCCATCGTGGCGCGTCAGGCCGCCGCCGCCCAAGGCCGTGAGTTCGACGAGGCCGCGGATGCGGAAATGCGCAAGAAGATCGAGGAACAGATCGAGCGCGAATCGCTCGCCCCGTTCCTGTCGTCGCGCTTGTACGACGACGGCATCATCGACCCCCGCGACACCCGCACCGTCCTCGGGCTGTGCCTGTCGGTAGCCCACAACGCCCCCGTCGCCGGCGTCAAAGACGGCTTCGGCGTGTTCCGAATGTGAGGTATTCACTATGATTCGCCGACTTCTGGTCGCCAACCGAGGCGAGATCGCCTGCCGGATCTTCCGGACCTGCCGCGACCTCGGCATCTCGACCGTCGCGGTGTTCTCCGACGCCGACGCCGGCGCGGCACATGTCGCTCGGGCCGATGCTGCCGTGCGGCTGCCCGGCAACACACCCGCCGAGACCTACCTGCGCATCGACCTTCTCATCGAAGCCGCCCGGCGCACCGGCGCCGACGCCGTCCATCCCGGATACGGATTCCTTTCCGAGAACGCCGAATTCGCCGGCGCCGTGATCGATGCCGGGCTGACCTGGGTGGGTCCGCCGCCGTCGGCGATCGAGACGATGGGCTCGAAGATCCGCTCCAAGAAACTGATGGACGACGCCGGCGTTCCGGTGCTGACCGAACTCGAGCCCGCCGCGGTCACCGATGATCAACTGCCCGTACTGGTCAAGGCTTCGGCGGGCGGCGGCGGCCGCGGTATGCGCATTGCACGTTCGCTGGCCGAACTGCCCGCCACGGTAAGCGCGGCCAGTTCCGAGGCCGCCTCCGCGTTCGGCGACCCCACGGTGTTCTGCGAGCCCTTCCTCGAGCGCGGCCGCCACATCGAGGTGCAGGTCCTCGCCGACCAGCACGGCACCACCTGGGCGCTGGGCGAACGGGAATGCTCCATCCAACGCCGCCACCAGAAAATCCTCGAGGAGACGCCGTCGCCGATGGTGGACGCCGCCATGCGCGAAAGGCTCTGCGACGCAGCGGTGTCCGCGGCCGAAGCGGTCGGCTATGTCGGGGCCGGCACGGTGGAGTTCCTGGCCACCGAAGAGGGCCGGTTCTACTTCCTCGAGATGAACACCCGCCTGCAGGTCGAGCACCCGGTCACCGAATGCGTCACCGGACTGGACCTGGTGGCCTGGCAGCTGCGAATAGCTGCCGGCGCCCCACTCCCCGAGGGCGGGCCGCCGCCGTTCGACGGCCACTCGATCGAGGCTCGACTGTACGCCGAAGACCCCGCCAATGATTGGCAGCCCACCGCGGGTCATCTGTACCGCTTCGAATTCCCGGGCCCCGACGCTCATTTCGACCTTCCGCGGCGCTACGGGCTGCGTCTGGACGCGGGGTACCGCAGCGGCGACACCGTCAGCACTCATTACGACGCCATGCTGGCCAAGGTGATCACCTGGGCACCCGGACGCGCCGAAGCCCTCGCACGACTAGCGGGCACCTTGGAAGAAGCTCACCTGCACGGTGTCACGACCAACCGGGACCTGCTGGTGCGTGTGCTGCGCCACGATGAATTCTCCTCGGGCGATTTCGACACCTCGTTCTTCGACCGCAACGGCTTGGACACACTGGCGCGTCCGCTGGCTACGCCCGAGGTGCAGCGCCACTGCGCGCTGGCCGCCGCGCTCGCCGACGCCGCGGTCAACCGCGCCAAGGTGCGCGATCTGACCGGGTTACCGCCGGCGTGGCGCAACGTGCCGGCGGTGCCGCAACGCAAGGAATACGCCGTCGGTGCGAGCACCATCGCGATCGACTATCGCTGGACGCGCGACGGACTGCGGCCCGAAGGCTTCGACAACCTACGGGTCGTCGATTTCGGCCCGGAGCTGGTCGTTCTCGAAGTAGACGGTGTGCGAACCACTTTCGCGGTGGCGACCTACCCCGATCGGGTCTGCGTCGACAGCTCGGTCGGTTCGGTGACCCTCGAGCCCGTCAACCGGTTCCCCGACCCGGCAGAACAACTCGCCGCGGGCACACTGCTCGCGCCGATGCCCGGCACGGTCACCGCCATCCACGCCGCAGACGGTGACGCCGTCGACAACGGTGCTCCGCTCATCACGCTGGAAGCGATGAAGATGCACCACACCATCGCCGCCCCCGGCGACGGAATCGCCGAGATCACAGTGCTGGTGGGTCAGCAGGTCGACGCCGGAACCATCCTTGCCATCGTCACCGATACGGAAGACCGATCATGACCGAGCTCGTCCATCTGAGTATCGAAAACGGCGTTGCCACAATAACTCTGGACTCGCCGCGCAACCGCAATGCGCTGAGCCGGCAGCTCACCGCGGAGCTGACGGCCCATCTGGCAACCGCCACCGGTAATGATGCGGTGCGGTTCGTGGTGCTCACCCATACCGGCACCGTGTTCTGCTCGGGCGCCGACCTCTCGGAATCGGCCTCCGGTGACGGCGCGGTCTCAGGACCTGATACGGCGCTGAATCTGTTTCGGCACATCGTCGAGGCGCCGCTACCGGTCATCGCTGTGCTGCGCGGACCTGTGCGTGCGGGCGGAACCGGACTGGTCGCCGCCGCCGATATCGCCCTGGTCGCCGATCACGTGGATTTCGCCTTCGCCGAGGTGGCGATCGGAGCGGCGCCGGCGATCATCTCGATTCCGTTGCTGGCCAAGCTCGATGCCCGCGCGGTCAGCCGTTATTTCCTGTCCGCCGAACGCTTCGATGCCGCCGAAGCCGCCCGCATCGGCCTCGTCACCGAGGCCGTTCCGGAAGCCGACCTCGACGCGCGGCTCGCGAAGCTGCTGGCGACCTTCCACCGCACCGCACCGGGCGCGGTAGCGGCGACCAAACGCGTGCTGACCCGCTCCCTGCGCGCCGACCTCGACGAATACGGCCCGCAGATGGTGGCGTTGTCGGCGGAGCTGTTCGCCGGTGATGAAGCACGCGCCGGCATGCACGCCTTCCTGAACAAGGTCGCACCGCCGTGGGCCTCGTGACGGAAGTGAGGACCCAGCCGTGATGAAAATCGGTTACACAATCCAGTTTCCGCTCGGTGTCACCCCGGCGGTGATCGGCGAGATCGAAGCCATGGGCGTCGATTCCGTCTGGGTGCCGGAAGCCTATGGTTTCGACTGTCTGACTCCATTGGCATGGATGGGAGCCACCTCCAGCCGGCTTCGTCTGGGCACCTCCGTCATGCAGATGGCAGCGCGCACTCCACCTGCCGCCGCCATGGCGGCGCTGACGATGGACCACCTGTCCGGCGGCCGGTTCGTGCTGGGCCTGGGCGTCTCCGGGCCGCAGGTGGTGGAGGGATGGTACGGGCAACCGTACGAGCGGCCGCTCGCGCGCACCCGCGAGTACGTCGACATCGTGCGCACGGTGATCGCACGCGAGGAGCCTCTGCAGTACCGGGGCCGGTTCTACAACCACCCGTTGCCCGGCGGCACCGGGCTGGGCAAACCGCTCAAAAGCATCGTGCACCCGTTGCGCCGCGATCTGCCGGTGCTGCTGGCGGCCGAGGGACCCAAAAACGTCGCGCTGGCCGCGGAAATTGCGGACGGGTGGATCGCCATGCTGCTCGGGCCCCGCAACGACGCCTTCTATCGAGCCGCCCTCGCCGAGGGCTTCGCCCGGCGCGCAGCTCGGCGACCCGCCGAGGACTTCGAAGTCGTCACCACCGTCCCGGTGGTGGTGGACGACGACGTCGAAGCGGCGGCGGACTCGGTGCGCGACTATCTGGCGCTCTACGTGGGAGGAATGGGCGCCGAGGACAAGAACTTCCATTTCGATGTGATGGCCCGGATGGGCTATGAAGACATCGCGCGCAAGGTCCGGTCGCTGTACCTGGACGGCCACAAGACGGAGGCCGCGGCCGTGATTCCCACGGCGATGGTCGAAGAGATCGCCCTTGTCGGCCCGCCCGCCAAGATCCGCGACGACCTGCAAGCCCGCGAGCACACCCTCACCACCACTCTCGTCGTACTCGGCGACATGCACGCCCTGCGCACCGTCGTCGGATGTGCCGCATGACTGTAGACACCGCCGCGACCGCGGTGGCGATTCGCCGATGCGACCCAGTGGGTCGGACCGAGAAGGAGCCGATATGCGCGAGCGCACAGTGACCATCGGTGGCGCGGCCGGTATGTGGGGGGATTCGTATCTGGCCACGCCGCAGTTGCTGGCCGACGGCCGTTGCGATTACCTGATTTACGAGGGGTTGGCCGAGATCACGATGGCCATCCTCACCAAGGCGCGGATGAAGGATCCCGCTCAGGGGTATACGCACGATCTGATCGCGACCATCGGCAGCAATCTGCGCCGGATGCGGGACTCCGGCGTCAAGGTCGTCACGAACGCGGGTGGCGTCAACCCGCAGGCGGCAGCCGAGCGTCTGCGCGCTCTTGCCGCCGAGGCCGGTGTCGAGGTGTGCGTCGCCGCCGTCGACGGGGATGATCTGCTTCCTCGCCTCGATCGGTTGCGTGAACTCGATATCCGCGAGATGAGCGGTGGCACGCCGATCCCGGATCGTCCGATCAGCATGAACGCGTACCTCGGGGCCCGACCGATCGCGGCGGCTCTGGGCGCCGGCGCGGATGTGGTGATCACCGGCAGGTGTGCCGACAGTGCGCTGGCGCTCGGCCCGCTGATCCACGAATTCGGCTGGGAACCAGAGGAATTCGACAAACTCTCGGCTGGGAGTCTGGCCGGGCATCTGATCGAATGCGGGCCGCAATCGACCGGTGGGCTGCTGACCGACTGGGAGGACACTCCCAGTTGGGCCAACAGCGGATTCCCGATCGTGATGGTGCGGGCCGACGGTAGTTTCGAGATCACCGCGCCCGAGGGGACCGACGCGCTCGTCGATCGACGCACCGTGACCGAGCAGATGCTCTACGAGATCGGCGATCCCGCGGCCTATCTGCTGCCCGATGTGACGTGCGATTGGACGCAGGTGGTGATCAGCGAGGTCGGGCCCAACCGGGTCGAGGTACGGGGTGCGCGCGGTGCCGCGCCGACTCCGACCTTGAAGGCGTGCGCTCAGGTGTCGGACGGCCACCGTACTCAGGTGCAGTTCTTCGTCGGTGGTCGCGACGCGGCGCGGAGGGGACGTCGTGCGGCACAGGATCTGCTTACTCGTGGCCGTAAGATGTTCGCCGACAAGGGCTTCGACGATTTCCGCGACACGCTGATCGAGATCGTCGGCGCCGAGGACACCTACGGTGCGAACGCCGGTGGCGTCGCTCCTCGCGAGGTGTGGGTGCGCCTGGCGGTGCGTCATGGCGATCCGGCCGCGCTGACCGCGTTCGTGCGTGAGTTCCCGTCGATCGGGCTGGGCGGGCCCTGCGGGATGGGGGGCGTCGGAGCAGGGCTGCCCACACCGTCGCCGGTGTTGCGGCTGGAGTCGTTCCTGGTCCCGCGTGAGCTGCTCACTGCCCGGATCGACCTCGATGGCCGACCCCTGGAGCCCTCGGCGTGGAGTGAGGTTCCGCAATCGCTGACCCGGGCCCTGCACGGCCCGCGCGGCACCGATGTCGATGTCGCGGACGAGGTTTCCGGGCCGAGCGTCGAGTTGCCGTTGATCGCGGTCGCGTTCGGCCGCAGCGGCGACAAGGGCGACAGTGTGAATATCGGGATCGCGGCGCGGCATCCCGACTTCGAGCCGATCATCCAGGCCCAGGTGACTGCCGATCGAGCCGGCGCATACCTGGCCCACCTCGGTGCCTCCCGCGTGGATCGGTTCGTCCTGCCCGGCACCCACGCGGTCAACTTCCTGCTGCACCACGCGCTGGGTGGCGGGGGTACGGCCTCGTTGCGCATCGACCCGCAGGGCAAGGCCGCCGCTCAGCAGTTGCTTGACTTGCCGGTCCGCATCCCGGCCGCGCTGCTGGCCCACCCGGCGCTGGCGGCGATTCCCGAAGTCGACGCGGCGCGGGGCCGGCAATGACCGGCACGGCCGCAGTGTATTCGCTTTCACAGCAAGGAATCCCGATGAAATTCACCGCTGAGCACGAAGCGTTTCGTGCCACCGTCCGCCGGTTCATCGACGAGCGGGTCGACCCGTACGCCGATGAGTGGGAGCGCGCGGGGATGATGCCGTTGCACGACCTGTTCCGGGAGGCGGCCGGTCTGGGCATGCTGGGTTTGGAATACGACCCGGCCTACGGCGGCCAGGGCGCCGACCACTCGTACACCGTCGTGCTCGCCGAGGAGATGGGGCGATGCTCGATCGGAGCCTTCGGCCTGGCGTTGGGCGTGCAGATCTCGATGGCCACCCCGTCGTTGCACGCGCACGGTAGCGATGAGCTGAAGGCGGCCTATCTGGCGCCGGCGATGAGCGGCGAGATGGTCGCCGCGATCGGGGTCACCGAGCCCGATGCCGGCTCCGATGTGGCCGGTATCCGCACCCGTGCGCGCCGCGATGGCGACGACTGGGTGATCGACGGCACCAAGATGTACATCACCAACGGGGTTCAGGCCGACTGGATCTGCGTGCTGGCGCGCACCTCCGACGAGGGCGGCTACCGCGGCATGAGCCAGATCATCGTGCCCACCGACACCCCCGGATTCAGCGTCGAGAAGCTCGACAAACTGGGTATGCGGGCATCCGACACCGGACTGTTGACCTTCGACAACGTGCGGGTCCCGGTCGGTAACACGATCGGCGAGATCGGCCGCGGATTTCAACAGCAGATGGTGCAGTTCGTGGTCGAGCGCACCTGGGGGGTGTACAACGTCCACGTAGCCTGTACCCAGGCCTTGGAACGCACGAAAGCCTATGCGCTGCAACGCAAGGTGTTCGGGGCGCCGCTGGCGGCGAACCAGTACCTGCAGTACACCTACGCCGAGCTCGCCGCCGAGGTCGACCTGCTGCGCGAGTACGGCTACGCGATGGTCGACGCGCACATGGCCGGGGAGAACATCACCCGCAGGGCCACCATCGCCAAACTCAGAGCGTGCCGCCTGATTCGCCAGGTCGGTGACTGGTGCCTGCAGGTGCACGGCGGCATCGGCTATATGGAGGAGACCTGGACCTCGCGGTTCGTCCGCGACCAGCGGCTGCCCAGCATCGGCGGCGGTGCCGACGAGGTGATGCTTCGGGTGCTGTCCCAAATTGACGGGTTCACCGCGTGAGCCGCGCGGCCTGACCGGTATCGAAACGATTCGGAAGGAAGACCAGGATGAACGACTACCGAGTGTACGTCTGCGTGCAGTGCGGGTTCGAGTACGACGAGGCCGAGGGCTGGCCCGACGAGGGCATCGCGCCGGGTACCCGGTGGGACGATATTCCCGACGACTGGTGCTGCCCCGACTGCGGCGCCGCCAAAGCCGACTTCGACATGGTCGAAATCGAGCGCGTCTGAGCCGTTTTCCCTCTTTCCCGCACACCTGTAGGACATCATGAGCCGGTACGGGCAACCACCTTCCGCTCGCCCCACACCACGCAACCACGCCGTCGTACTGGGGGCGAGCATGGCGGGGCTGCTCGCCGCACGGGTGCTCAGCGAGACGTTCGCCACAGTGACGATCGTCGAGCGTGACGACCTGTCTGTGCCCGGGGACAGACCGGGCGTGCCGCAGGGCCGCCACGTCCACGCCCTGCTGGCGCGCGGGCAGCAGGTGTTCGAGGAGTTGTTCCCCGGTATCACCGCTGAGTTGCTGGCCGACGGTGCGATCGAGTGCCGGTCCATGTCCGAGTTGCGGATGACCATATACGGGCACACATTGCACCGTTCCGATGCCGGTTACTCCCTGTTGCAGGCCAGCAGGCCATTGCTGGAGTGGCGTGTCCGCTCGCGCGTCCGGTCGCTGCCGAATGTCGAGCTGATCGACCGCTGCCAGGCGAGGTCGCTGCTGACCGACCGGATGGGTAACCGTGTGACGGGCGTACGCGTCGAGTCCGATTCCACTGGCGCAAGAGATATTCCGGCCGATCTGACAATCAGCTGTATGGGCCGGCACGGTCCGATCGGCGAATGGCTGGATGAGCTGGGTTACGAGCCACCTCCCGAGGAGGGGGTGCGGATCGATATGAAGTACGCCAGCCGCTACGTGCGGCTGGGCGATGGGGCGGTCCGTGGCGACAAGGAAATCGTGATCGCGAACCGGAACCCCGCACGCGGTCTGGCGTTGTTCGCGGTCGAAGACGGCCGGCATATCCTGACCTTGATCGGATATGGCGTCGACCATCCGCCGCACGACGAGGAAGGGTTCTGGCGCTTCGCGGCGTCGGTGGCGCCGCGGGATGTCTGGGCGGCGCTGGTGGACGCCGAGCCGCTGACCGAGATCGCCACATATCGTTACCTCGCCAATCAGCGCCGCCGGTACGAAAATCTGGCTCTGTTTCCGCAGGGGCTGTTGGTTTTCGGGGATGCGGTGTGCAGTTTCAGCCCGGCGTTCGGGCAGGGCATGACGATGTCGGCGCTACAAGCTGTGGAACTGCGGCGGGCACTGGCGGGCGGCGACCGGGAGCTGGCTCGGCGCTATTTCCGGGCGGCCGCGACGGCGATCGACGACGCCTGGGTCATGACCAAGGTGTTCGACCTTGCCATGCCGCACGTGCGGACCCAAGGCGGGCAGCGTATCCACGGGTTGGGCGCGCTCGCGGCAATCGCGATGGCGGTGGGCGAGCGGGACAAGGCGGTGGGACAGCAGATGTCACGTATCGCCGGACTGCTCGACCGGCCGTCCGCCGCGCTGCGTCCCGCCGTGCTCGTGCGGGCGACCTCGGCGGTGGGTCGCCTCGGGCTGCAGCGAGCGAGGGCCGCACTCGGTGAATGGCGTTCGGCCCCTGAAGATTCCATCACCGCCTTCGACCCGGTGCCGGGTACCCGGGCCCGAGACGTGCATCGCCTGCGAGTGCGTTCGGTCGAGCCGGACGCCCCGGGCAGCGTGGTGATCGAGTTCGACGTGCCCACCGCACTATTGGGCCGATATCGCTTCTCGGCGGGCCAGCACGTCATCATCCACGGGACGTGTGACGGCCAGCCGATTCGACGCAGTTACTCGCTGTGTGATGCTGCCGGGGCCGGGCGTGTGCGGATCGGCGTCGTACGCCGAGAGGGCGGGGCGTTCTCCCGCTACGCTGTCGAAGAGCTTGCGCCCGGTTCGCACCTCTACGTTTCCGAACCGGCAGGCGTGTTCACCCCGCCGGTCACCCGGACGAAGCGCAGCTATTGCGCCGTCGCCGCCGGCAGCGGCATCACACCGATCGCATCGATCATCGCGACCACGCTCGAGTCCGAACCCGCGAGCACCTTCGTGCTGCACTATGGAAGCCGCGACGACGACCACATCATGCTCGCGACCGAACTCGCCTCGCTCGCAGACCGATTCGGGGATCGGCTCCGTATCGTTCACCATCTGTCGCGGCAGTCACCCGGTCGCCGGCCGCACGGGGATGCGGTCACCGAGTATCGTCGCGGGCGGATCGTGGCGGCCGACATCGCCGAGGACGGCGCCAACCTATGGTTGCTGTGCGGTCCACGGGGGCTCGTCGCCGAGGTGTGTGAATCTCTCGTCGCACGCGGTGTCGATCGGTCTCGCATCCTGATCGAACTGTTCGAAACGCGGGAGATCAGTAGCCCACCTACCGAAACGACGGCCCGATGCCGTGTTGTGCTGACCGGGCACGGAGACCGGCTCACCTTCGAAATGCCGCAAGGCGCAGCGATTCTCGATGCCGCTCTGGAGCGACGCGAGGACCTCCCGTACTCGTGCCTCGGCGGTTCTTGCGGAACATGCCTCGCCAGGGTCGAACACGGACGCGTGGATATGGACCCGCATCCGCTCCTGGCGATCACCCCTGACGACATCGATGCCGGATATGTTCTGACGTGCCGGGCGAGGCCCGCCTCGGACGAGGTATCACTGCGGTTCGGCCGCTGATTTCGCCCAACCACTCCGCACGCAACGAACCCTCTCCGCATATTGACTACGACTGTATCCTTCATCATTATTGTGGGACACGATTGTTGTCAACATGGCGTGGGGGATCGCCTCCCGTCTGATCAAGGAGACGCGAAACAATGTCGACCACTACGCGGGATCAGTTCGAAGCCAAGTTTCAACGCGCGCTCGACCGCAAATGCCTGAAGAAGCCGATACCGCAGTTCGTGCAGGGCAACAGGTCATACGTTCAGCGCGCGATCGGCGAGGACGAATTGAACCGCTTGACGCGACAGTGGTTCGTCGAATTGGAGGATCAGACCCGCTTCTACTCGGAGACGCTCGGCCAGGACGTGATGTGGCTCAACGAGTGGTTCAAGAAGTATTGGATGGCGTGGGACCAGGGCGTCGACGAGAAAGCGCTCCCCGAGCTCTTGGCGCCGGACGTGGAGTACAAGGACCCGGTGTCGTTCGGTCGGCCGATGGTCGGGATCCAGTCGTTCATCGACTACAACCAGGCGTTCTTCGACGCGATCCCCGACTGGCGCTATGACCTGCTGCCGGGTCAGTTCTTCATCAACGTCACCCGCGAGGGTGAGGTGCGGTTGATGGGTCGCTACATCGGGACCGGCTTCTGGGAGAAGCCGCTGCGGATGTATCCATTCGACAAGTCCGCGCCGGCGATGCCCGCGACCGGCGCGTTCATGCAGGCCCCGGCCGTCGATCGCTACCACTTCAACGCCGACCGTCAGCTGGCCCGTGGCGAGACGATGTGGGACGCGTTCGAAGCGATGCAGATGTCGAATCTGCTGCCGAGCGATACGAGTCCCGTATTCCGGGCGTTGATCGCGGCAGGTAGTGCCGGGGCGGCCATGCAACGGCTGATCCGCCGGTGAGCGCTGCGACGTGACGGCCCCCGGGCGCTGCCCCGCCCGACGGGTTGCTCGATATTACGGGCGATCTACCGCGTCGCCCGGCTGCGCTGCTCGAGCGACCGCACGATGTCCTGTACGCGGGGATCGACTCGAAAGAGGCTGACGAGTGGCCGGTTCACGAGCTCACGGAACAACGAGTACGGCTCCCAGACGAGCGGCGCGATAGTGCGGGCAGACCGCTCGACGACGCCGTTCACGAGCGCTTCGGCGGCCTGCGAGGACGTGATCCGACGCCGAATCGGGGCAGGCATCAGCATGTCCACCCGGTGCCCGAGCGGGTCGTCGTCGAAGGCGTGTTTCACCAGCGCTGTGTCGACCGAGCCGAAGTACGCCACGCCTGCCGTCGCCCCTGTGCTACCGAGTTCGATCCGCAGGGCTCGGCCCAGCTGCTCCACACCGGCCTTGCTGGCCACGTAGGACGCGCCTGCGAAGACCGGGGCGAAGGCGGCCACCGACGCGACCATGACGATGTGTCCCTGATGTTCGATGACCTGCTCCAGGGCCGGCTTCACCGTGTTGACCACGCCGGTCAGGTTGATCGCGATCACCCGGTCGAAGTCGTCGAGGTCGGTGTCTCGCAGGGTGGCCGGTGGCGGCGTGATGCCGGCGTTGGCGACGACCACGTCGATCCGGCCGAATCGTCGAACGGCTTCGGCCGCCGCCTCCGCCATCGCGTCGCGGTCACGCACGTCGGCGGTCACGCCGTGCGCGACGTGTGGACCGAGAGCGGCGACGGCCTGCTCGAGTCCGTCGGTGTCGACATCCACCAGGACGACGCGAGCGCCGTGGGCCACCAAGGACTCGGCGGTGGCTCTTCCGATGCCTTGCGCTGCCCCGGTGACGAGCGCGACCCTGCCCGTCGGATCGATACGCCCACAACCGCGTCTCCAGGGCAGAAGCGGTGGAGAAAGCATGCTCAGGGGCCTCATGAGGTGGCTCGATTCGTCGTTTCGATCATCGGGAGCCTGGTTCAGGCGCGTTCGATATCGACCATGTCGAAGTCGGTTTTGGCGGCGCCGCAGTCGGGGCAGGACCAGTCGTCGGGGATGTCCTCCCAGCGGGTGCCCGGGGCGATGCCGTCCTCGGGCCAGCCCTTGGCCTCGTCGTACTCGAACCCGCACTGGGTGCATACATACACTGCGTAGTCGTTCATCGGTGATTTCCCTTGCCGGATAGTGGTTTTCGGTCGTTGGTACGGGTCAGGGGAGGGCTCGGGAGGCGGCGAGCATGTCGGCGCGTTCGACGACCTTGGTGCGCTCGCGTCCACGCTGGGCGCCGAGACTACGTTCGTGGGCGTCCAGGCGCTGCCAGCCGTCCCAGGTGGTGTAGGGGTGAGCGGCGCGGTCGAGAGTCTCGACGAGGTCGCCGCCGGGCCGGTGTGGCAGTAGCCCGGCCCGGTGGTCGGCGATCAGCGCGGCGACCACCTCGGCGGAGTCGCTGCGGGTGTGACCGATGAGCCCGACCGGCCCGCGCCGAACCCACCCGGTGACATACACCCCCGTCATCTGCTCGACCCGGCCCGCCTCGTTGGGGACTACGCCACGCCGGTGGTCGAACGGCAGCCCGGGCAGTTCATCGGACAGATAGCCGATGGCCCGGTAGACCGCCTGCACGGGCCACTCGGTGAATCGGCCCGTGCCCTTGGCGTTTCCGGTTCCGTCCAACTCGGTGCGTTCGGTACGCAACCCCACCACGGCCCCGTCCTCGCTCAGGATTTCGACCGGCTCCTCGAAGAAGTGCAGCACGAGTTTGCGGGCCCGGCCCCGGCTGCCGCGAGCGGCATACTCCTCGATGAGCCCGGCCACCTGATCGGTGATCTTCGACGCCGCGCGCGCGGCCACAGACGCCTCGTCATAAACCATGTCGCCCGGATCGACGACCACATCGATGGTCGGCGACTCGTCGAGCTCACGCAGCTCCAACGGGCTGAACTTCGCCTGGGCGGGACCACGCCGGCCGAAGACATGGATCTCGCTCGCCGCGTTGGCGGCCAACCCGTCGTAGACATGATCGGGAATCTCGGTGTGCGCCAGCTCATCAGCGGACTTGGCCAACATCCGCGCGGCATCCAACGCCACGTTACCCATCCCGATTACGGCCACCTTGTCCGCGTGCAATGGCCACGACCGCGGGCCATCAGGATGCCCGTCATACCAGGACACGAACTCCGCGCTGCTGTACGAACCCGGAAGATCACCCCCGCGCACCCGCAGCGGGCGATCCCGCACGGCCCCCGTGGCGAAGACCACCGCGTCATAGTGACGCCGCAGCATCTCCAGATCGACATCGACCCCGTACTCCACATTGCCGACCAATCGCACCTGCGGCTGCGCGAGCACTCGATGCAAAGCACCCACGATGCCCTTGATCCGCGGGTGATCCGGAGCCACCCCGTACCGAATCAACCCGAACGGGGCCGGCAGACGCTCCAGCAGATCAACCCGGACACCCGGCACATCCTTCACAAGCCGGTCGGCGGCATAAATACCGGCCGGGCCGGCCCCCACCACCGCTACACGCAGCCCCTCACCCATCACGACGCCTCGCAACCATCGGGACTCTCCTACATCTTGACTACGACTGTCTCTTACATCAATATCGGTTGTAGACACAGTCGTTGTCAACACACGTGCTACTGCGGCTCGCGCATCAATGTCGATGAAGGAGATCGGAAGTCATGGCATCACCCAATACGGCCAGTAGGCCGGACATGCCCCCGAAGGCGGCGTGTCCGGTCACGCACCAAGGCGCCCATGACGGCGGCGCGACGCCTGCCACGCACTCGCCGTCCAAGCGCTTCCCGACGCTGCGGTCGACGGCATCCGCGCTGTACAAGGGCTGGGGCTTCGAGGACGGGATCTACGCTCGCCTCGCCGGCCACGACTTCTCCCGTTTCCGGGTGGGATTGCGCCGCTACGCCGCAATCACCCGGCCCGAGTACGTCGAGCACGTCTTGTTCGAGCACCATGAGCGCTACTACAAGTCGATCGACTTCACCGCCGTGGACGGTGCGCTCGGCGTCGGCATCTTCAGCGACAACGGTGACTCGTGGAAGTACCATCGCAAGCTCCTCAACCCGATGTTCACCCGCAAGCACCTCGACAACGTGTTCGATCTCATGGCCGAACCGGTCGAGGACGCCGCGGCCGCACTGCCGCAGCGGCCTGTGGAGATCGAGTTGCACGACATAATGGTCGAGCTGACCCTCGACGTCATCGGCAACGCGGTCTTCTACCAAAACTTCAAAGAAGTACTTCCCCGACGACCTCGGATGGTGGATCACCGAGGGCCTCGCCGAGACGATGCAGCTCGCACGCTTGCTCATGGTCGCCGAACCGCCCGCCTGGCTGAACAAACTGATCTGGGGCGTGATTCACAGCAGCGTACCGGTGCCCCCGCCGCTGTCGAACCTGCAGAAGGCTACGAAGATCGTCATGGGAGGCACCGAGGCCATCCTCGCCGACCGCGCCGCCAACCGCACGGACACGCAGGACCTGCTCAACCTCATGCTGAAAGCCGTGGACGACGGCGCCATGACCCCGGAGCGGGTCCGGTCGGAGGCGGCCGTGCTCATGCTCGCCGGCCACGAGACCACGGCCACCACCATGAGCTTCCTGTGGCACCTGCTCTCGCAGAACCACTGGGCCCGCGACCGGATGCTCGAGGAGGTCGACACCGTCCTGGAGGGCCGGACGCCCACCGCGGCGGACCTGCGCAACCTGCCGTGGACCGCTGCCTGTGTCGACGAGACCATGCGGCTCTACCCGCCGGTCTGGTTCAGCCCGCGCACGGCGATCGTCGACGACGTGATCGGCGGGCACCACGTCAAGGCGGGCACGACCGTGGTCATGCCGAACTTCCTGATCGGGCGCGACCCGCGTTGGTGGCCCAACCCCGAAGTCTTCGACCCGTCGCGCTTCATGCCCGGTGCCGACGCGGGCCGCAACCGCGGCGCCTTCGTCCCGTTCAGTGGCGGCCCGCGAACCTGCATCGGCCGGAACCTCGCCCTCATGGAGACGGTGCTCATCGCCGCGAAGTTCAGCCAGACGCACACGTTCGAGACGGTGCCGGGGCACCGTATGGAACCGCAGGCAACGCCCAGCCTCCGCCCGCGGTACGGGCTGCGGGTGATCGCCAGCCCACGCCGCTGACGGTGGCTACCAAGAGCGAGGTCGTGCTCGTCCTCGCCGCCCATCGATGTCGATGAAGGAGATTCAGACCCATGGCAATCAGCAAGACGGCCGGTAAGAAGGACCAGACCGAGGCCAAGTTTCAGGCGGCCCTGACCCGCCGAACCCTCCGCAAGCCGGCGCCCACCTATATTCAGGGCAATCGGTCCGAACCCGTGCGGGTATACAACGAGGACGAACTCCAGAGCATGGGGTTGCAGTTCTTCGCTGAGGTGGAGGCGCACCTGCGGTTCTATACCGACAAACTCGGCCACGACGTCATGTGGTTCGACGACTGGCTGAAGAAGTACTGGGCGGCGTGGAGCGGCGGCATCGACGAGGCCGCCGTCCATGAACTCCTCTCGCCCGAGGTGACGTACAAGGACCCCCTGTCGTTCGGTCGTCAGATGGTGGGAATCCAAGCCTTCATCGACTACAACCAGGCGTTCTTCGACGCGGCGCCCGACCTGCGCTACGACGCGATCCCTGGTCAGGCCAGTATCTCGGTCTCGCCCAGCGGCGAATTGCTGTTCATGGCTCGTTACAGCGGGTGCGGTCACTGGGACAACCCGCTGCGGATGTACCCGTTCACACCGGGCTCGCCGGCAATCCCCGGCAATGGCAAGTTCACCCAGCTCTACCCCGTCGATCGGTACCACTTCAACGCCGAGGGCAAGATGATCCAGGGCGAGACCCTGTGGGATCCGATCGATGCGCTGCAGTTGTTGCGCGTCGTGCCGAGCGACACCAGCGCCACGTTCAAGGCGATGGCAAAGGTGGGTGGTGTCGCTTCGACCGCGGTGCGACTGAAGAACCGGTTGTCGTTCGTCGGCGAGAACTGATCGCCCGTCCGACGCCGCTGATCCTGCGCGATTGCGCTGGAAACCGCCTCTATAAGACTCAACTACGCTCAGTTCTTGACTACGAGCGTGTCTTACATCGCGATCAGTGGACCACTTGCTCTCTACACGACGTGGGCGCGCAACGTGGGCTGAACCGCGCACATCAATGTGGATGAAGGAGATCTGGGACTCATGGCAACCAGTAAGACAGCCGGCAAGCAGAACGAGGCCGAACCGGCCGACTACGAAGCAAGGTTTCAGCAGGCGCTGCGCCGATTGAGTATCGCCAAGCCGATGCCGCCCTTCGTTCAGGGCAACCGGTCGGCGCCCGTGCAGACTGTCGGCGAGCAGGAATTGCAGCGGATGACGCATCAGCTTTTCGACGACGTCGAAGCGCAGTGCGCGTTCTACACCGAGCGTCTCGGCATGGATGTGATGTGGGTGCTCGAATGGCTGAAGAAGTACTGGTCGGCGTGGAGCGGGGGCGTCAACGAGGATCTGGTGCGCGCGACCGTCGCCGAGAATTGCGAGTACAAGGACCCGCTGTCGTTCGGCCGGACGATGTATGGCGTGCAGGCGTTCATCGACTACAACCAGGCGTTCTACGACGCGGCTCCGGATCTGGCGTACTACTTGATCCCGGGCGAGGTGTCCCTGCAGGTCTCGCCCAAGGGGGAGGTCATCTTCATGGGCCGTTACGTCGGGTGCGGGCACTGGGACTATCCGTTGCGGATGTATCCGTTCACCCCGGGCTCGCCCGCGATCCCCGGGACCGGCGCATACATTCAGGGGTACCCCGTCGACCGGTACCACTTGGACCCCGTGAGCCACAAGGTGGTTCGGGGCGAAACGCTGTGGGACCCGTTCGAACTGCTGCAGATCCAGAAGCTGATGCCGAGCGACACCAGTCTGGCGTTCAAGGCGATGGTCAAGGCGGGCCGGCTCGTGACGCCCGCGATCAAGGCGGCCCGCCGGCTGCCGCTGCGCGGCGGCAACTGACCGCGGCGCCACGCGCTGTCGCTGCTGATCACACATTTCGGGAACGTTGACGACGAACCGCGAGCCGATCCGTTCCGGACCGCCTCGCGGTTCGGTTCTCTGTGCGGCCGGCGAGGCGCGGTAGGTCGCACCCGCCGAATTCCCGATCGGTCAGCCGATGCGGTCGGCCGCGGAAGCTGTCAGCGCGCCGTAGGTCAGGCGCGCCAGCCGCTCGACGAGCTCGGGCCGGCCGATCCGGAGGTCGCCGGAGATGTGGGCGATGGCCAGCTGGACGAGTCCGCCGGCGATGTACAGAGCGCTGGCGTCGTCGAATCCGATGTTCGCGGCGTTGACATCGTCGGTGATCACGGTGGCAACCAGGCGGACGAGTTGTTGCAGCTCCTGGCGGATGGGGGGCCTGCTCGCGGTGACGGCGGCTATGAGTGCTGCCCTTCGGGGGTCCTCTTCGAGGGCGCCCAATACGGCATCGAGACCTTGGCGGAAGCGCTCGAGTATCTCTTCCCCGGACGCTGCTCCCGGGTCGGGCAGCTGTGTTGCGTACAGGCCGGCCATACCGGTTTCGAGGAGTTCGGTCGCGACGTGGTGGAAGGTCTCGACCAGCAGATCATCTGTGTCGGTGAAGTTTTCGTAGAAGTAGCGACTGGACAGTTTCGACTCAGCGATCACGTTGCGGACGCCGAGGGCGGACAATCCGCCGGTATGGATGAGGGTCAACGCGGCGTCGATCAGCGCTTCCTTGCGGCGCCGGCGACGCTCGTCGGGCGTTTCGCGCAGATAATTCCGGGATTCGGCCATATCGGTGCCAACCTTCTGTGCGCGGGGTGCGGCGCTCGGATGCGTTCCCGTCGGCAGGCGCCGGGACCGGGCCGTCTTCCGATGCGCGCCGCGGAATCGGGGGTATCGCCCGCTCGGCCACCGCCGTTGCGGCTCATCCGTGTCGGCAGCGAGCCTGCGAGTGCCGGCGCCGGGTCGGTCTTCGCTGCGGGTCTCTCGACCCGAGATGTTGACAACGATCATATCCTACTATGTAGGATACCATCGTATCCAACATGGCAGGAGTGCAATGAGGCACGCAGGTGAGATCAGGAAAGCGCCGTCGCTGACCGACCGCGGCCGCTCTGGTGACCTGTCCGCAGCGCGGAACGGCACGCAACTGTGAGGGCCCGTGGTTCACGACGGTCCCGCGCGCTGCGAGCAGTGGCGTCCGCGACCATCCAGCCGGTCGCGGCTGTGGCGCCGGTGGACGATCGAACCCTGCCGGTAGCTCGCAGAATCGTCGACCAGGTGATGCGCAGGGTCGCTCCGGCACTGGACGGTACGACGGTCGATCATGTGCGCGCCGAGGTGGACGGAGTATCGGTACACGCGGACTGGGTGCGCGCGACGAGTGCGACGGACCGCCCGGGGGCGATTCTGTACGTCCACGGGGGTGGGTTCGTGGCCGGATCGGCGCGAGGGTATCGCGGTGTGGCGTCACGACTCTCGATGGCCACCCGGTTGCCGGTATTCGTCGTCGATTACCGGCTGGCCCCGGAACATCCGAGCCCCGCGGCGCAGAACGACGTGGCCGCAGCGTACCGGTGGCTGTTACACCAGGGGTACGAACCGGACCGGATCATCGTGTCGGGCGATTCGGCCGGCGGGTTCCTCGCGGCCGACTTCGTCGTCGCCAACGCGCGAGGCGGCGCACCCGCTCCCGCGGGGATGGTGCTGTTCTCCCCGATGGCAGATCTGGGACTCGGCCTCGCGGGCGCCGCGGTCGGGCGCAGCCGCGACGCATTCCTGTCTCATGCCTTGTCGGTGAAAGCGGTGCGCCACTTCACCGTCGATCCCGTCGAATTGTGCATCGAACCCGGCTGCGCCCTGCCGCCGACCTTGATCCAATACGGCGGCGCCGAGTTCTTCGCGGCGGACGCGGTGGAATTGGCGGACCGATTGCGCGCCGCCGGCGCGCACTGCGACCTGCAGGTGTGGCCGGATCAAACACATGTCTTCCAGATGATGCCGGCGCTGGTCCCCGAAGCGCATATCGCCTTGCGTGCGGTAGGTCGCTACACCGACGCGATATTGGCCGCTGCCGAGGCGGCGGCGAGCTGACGTTCGAGTCCGGTATCGCAGGGACACAAAGGTTTTCGGGTTCGGCCGACGATCTCACGAAAGATGGAGTAAGAGGATGACCGGTGCGAATGCAGATATTCGCGAGCAGCCCGCAGGCATACCCGAACGGGTGCGGGTGCTGGTGATCGGCGCGGGCTTCGGCGGACTCGGCGCGGCGATCAAGTTGCTGGACAACGGGATCACCGATTTCGTCGTCCTGGCACGCGAATCGGATGTCGGTGGCACCTGGCAGGTGAACACCTATCCCGGGGCCCAGGTCGATGTCCCGTCGCTGTTGTATTCGTATTCGTTCGCGCCGAATCCGGAATGGACCCGGTTGTATCCGCTGCAGGCCGAAATCCAGGCGTATCTGCGCCGGACGGCCGAGCGGTACGGGGTGCTGCCCTATATCCGTTTCGGCCGAGAGGTCGAGCAGTGCGTCTGGGACGAGAACGCCCAGCACTGGGTCGTGCACACCGACGCCGGGGTGATCCACGCGCAGTTCGTGATCGCGGGCTTCGGCCCGTTCAGCGCTCCATCGATTCCGGAATTTCCCGGTATCGAGACATTCGCCGGCACCACATTCCACTCCGCGCACTGGGAGCACGGCCACGATCTGACCGGCCGCCGGGTGGCGGTGATCGGAACCGGCGCCTCGGCCGTCCAATTCGTCCCGCGAATCCAACCGCAGGTCGACCATCTCTCGGTCTTCCAGCGGACTCCGATCTGGGTGATGCCGCATCCCGATCGCCCGACGAGCCCGCTGACGCGTGGGCTGTGGCGGAAAGTGCCGGGCGCGCAGCGCAGTTCCCGGCAAGCGCTGGCGGTGTTGTTCGAATCGCTGGTGCCGCCGTTCGCCAAATATCCCGATCTTCTTGTGGGGCTGGAGAAGTCGGCGCGGTGGAATATCCACCGCAGCATCGCCGACCCCGGGCTGCGGGAAGCCTTGACCCCGGACTACCGGCTCGGCTGCAAGCGGCCGACCTTTTCCAACACCTACTATCCGGCACTGGCCGCCTCGAATGCGGACGTGATCACCTCGGGCATCGAGCGGATCGACGCCACCGGCATCATCACCCGCGACGGTGTGCACCATGACGTCGACACCATCATCTACGGCACCGGATTCCGGATCAACGATCACCCGATAGGGGAGCGGATCATCGGCCGCGACGGCGTGAGTCTGGCACAGCTGTGGGCCGAGGATCCGAAGGCGTATCTGGGGACCACGGTGAGCGGACTGCCGAATATGTTCATCGTCCTCGGTCCCAACTCCGCCCCGTACACCTCGGCGGTGGTGACGATCGAGGCGCAGCTCAACTACATCGTGGACGCGCTGCGCAAGGCCGATCGGGCCGGCATCGCCAGCATCGACGTCAAGCCCGGGGTGCAGCGGGAATTCATCGCCCGCATCGACCGGCAGTTGAGCAGGTCGGTCTGGGCCACCGGCGGCTGTCGGAGTTACTACATCGGGAGCACCGGCCGCATCGTCGCGTTCTGGCCCGGTTACGCGGCGCAGTTCGCCCACCGTACGCGGAAGCTGAATCTCGATGACTACCACGTCGTTCGAGCCCCGGCATCGACCGTCAGCGCAGCATCGCGGTGATCGTTTCCACATCCGATTCCGAGGAGTTCGCATGACCCCGTTGTTGCACCGGCCGAAGACCTTCGCGTTGAGCGGGAAAACGGCGCTGGTCACCGGCGCCGCGCAGGGCATCGGCCTGGAAGCGGCCCGCCTGCTGCACCAGCGCGGCGCGTCGATCGTATTGGTGGACGTCGACGCCGACCGCGCGCGGGCCGCCGCCGAATCCGTCGGCAGCCGCGCGCTGGGAGTCGCTGCCGATGTGCGCGACCGTGCGGCATTGCGATCGGCCGCCGAACGTGGGCAGGAGCGGTTCGGCGGGTTGGACGTGGTGGTCGCGAATGCCGGTGTCGCCCCCACGCCGGCGACCATCCGGATGATGGACGATTCCGATTTCGACCGGGTGATCGGCATCAACCTGACCGGCGTCTACAACACCGTCCGTGCCACGATCGATCCGATCGTCGCCGCCAGGGGGCATATGGTCGTGGTGTCGTCGGCCGCGGCGTTCTCGCCGGGCGCGGGGGGCTCGCCGTACATGATCAGCAAGGCCGGGGTCGAGCAACTCGGTCGCGCGTTGCGCATCGAGTTGGCGTTGCACGGCGCCACGGCGCAGATCGCGTACTTCGGCGTCGTGCAGACCGCCATGACGCACGACACTCTCGATGCCGACGAACTGGGGCGTGGATTGGACGCCAAACTTCCCTGGCCGCTCAACCGCCGGATCACCCCGCAGCAGGCGGCGCGCTCGCTCGTCGACGGCATCGAATCCCGGGCCGCGTCCACCATCGCGCCGGCCGGCTGGCAGCAGTACGGGTGGCTGCGTGGAGCCGTCAATCCGGTGCTGGATTCCCAGTTGCTGCGCGACCGGAGCCTGCAGCGACTGCTGCGTCAGCTCGAACAGCGCAAGGCATAGCCGATGGTCGTCGCCGTGCTGGGCCCGGGGCGCCCGCCGATCCGTGACGAAAAACTACTCGAGTAGGGTGTCATGACAATTCCGAAGGTTCCGGTGCCGACCTCGCGCCTCGCCGATGGCGTGGAGACGTTGCGGGCGGTGGTCCGGTTGCAGCAGACCGGCGTCGTGGATCTGCGCCGGCCTGATCGGCTGCTCGCGACCGTGCGTGGCAACAAGTCCTACGGCTCGGCGGCAACCATGATCATGAAGGGCGCCGAGGAGCATCCGGACGCGCCCGCGCTGACGGATGAACGTGGGATGCTCACCTACCGCGAACTCGACGAGCAGTCGAATGCGCTGGCCAATGCGCTGCTCGCGCAAGGCATTCCGTCCGGCTCCGTGGTCGGTGTACTGGCCCGGGACCACCGTGGTCTGGTGCTGGCGATCAGCGCGGCCGGGCGGGCCGGTTTTCGCCTCGCGCTGATGAACACCGGCTTCGCCGAACCCCAGTTCGCGGAGGTGGCGCGGCGGGAGAACGTGCGAGCGATGTTGTACGACAGCGAATTCAGCGAATTGCTCGCCGCGCTGCCGAAACACATATCGCGCATCGTCACCTGGGTCGATACCGGAGATCAGGTACCGCCGGGAACGCGCACTCTGGACCAATTGATCGCCACCGGCCACCGGCGACGTCCCGCGCCACCGGAGCGACCCGGCGGGTTCATCGTGCTGACCAGCGGCACCACCGGGTTGCCGAAGGGTGCGCCGCGCACCAAGGTGACGCCGCTGCTGAGTGCTCTGCTGGTCGACCGTATCCCGTTCCCGCGACGCGGCTCGGTGGTCATCGTGTCGCCGCTGTTTCATTCGACGGGGTTCGCGACCTGGACCGTGGCCACCGCCTTGGCCAACCGGACGGTGGTGATGCGCCGGTTCGACGCCGAGGCGACGCTGCGCGCGCTCGCCGAACATCGCGCACAACTGCTGGTCGCGGTGCCGACCATGCTGCACCGGTTGCTGGCGTTGCCGCCGGAGGTCCGCGCGCGCTACGACCTGTCGGCATTGAAGGCCATCCTGGTCGCCGGATCCCCGCTGTCGCCCGAACTCGCCACCCGCGTTCAGGACACCTTCGGTGAGGTGCTGTACAACCTGTACGGATCGACCGAGGTCGGGATCGCCACCATCGCCCAGCCACATGAATTGCGCTCGGCGCCGGGCACTGTCGGGCGGCCACCGGTGACCTCGAAGATCGCGTTGTTCGACGCGGATGGCGGCCGGGTTACCCGACCGCACGTCTCGGCGCGCGTCTTCGTACGGACCAGCGCACCGTTCGAGGGATACACCGACGGCCGCCACAAGGACTGCATCGACGGCTACCTGTCCAGCGGCGATATGGGTCATTTCGACGAGTCCGGGCTGCTGCACATCGATGGCCGCGACGACGACATGATCGTTTCCGGCGGCGAGAACGTCTATCCACTCGAGATCGAGAACCTGCTCGCGGCGCGTGCGGACGTCGACGATGTGGCGGTGGTCGGAGTCGACGATCCGGAATACGGTCAACGGTTGCGCGCCTTCATCGTTCCCGCATCCGGCTCGGTTGTCGACGAGCAGGAGATCAAGGCCTACGTCAAGGCGAACCTGGCGCGATACAAGGTGCCGCGCGAGATCGTGGTCGTCGACGAGCTACCACGCAATCCCACCGGCAAGGTCGTGCGGGCGAAGCTGAAGGACATGCCGTGAATGACCTCGACCATTCCCAGGAGAGCGATGTGACGTCTTCCGACGGCCCGATCCCGCTGTCGAGCCCGATCGGCGCGAACGAGCTACGGCAGTTTCGAGAGCAGGCCGACGCTGTGCCCGACACCGTCGCACGGCTGCGAGCCGCGCAGCCCGCATGGGCGAGGCTGGAGGTCGAACAGCGCGCGAAATGGGTTTCACGTCTGCGGGATCGGGTCCTGGACAATGCCGGGCATCTCGCGCGCACGATCGCGGACGAGTCCGGCAAACCTCTCGCCGAGGCCAGGCTCGAGGTGGCCATCGCCGTCGAGAACATGAGCTACTACGCCGCCCGGGCACAACGATTTCTGGCCCCGGCGGCCCCGGCGCCGCACGGACCGCTCACCGCATTGAAGCGGCTGCGGATCGACCATCGCCCCTACGAGGTCGTCGGCGTCATCACGCCGTGGAATTTCCCGCTGGCCCAAGCGGTGCTCGACGTGATCCCGGCTCTGCTGGCCGGTGCATCGGTCGTGGTGAAGCCCTCGGAAAACACGCCTATGACGGTGCTCGAACTGGTCCGAGGGTGGAGCGACATCGGCGCCCCGCCGGTGCTCGACGCCGTCACGGGAAGCGGAAGTGCCGGGGAAGCGGTCGTGGCGGCCGTCGATTACGTCCAGTTCACCGGATCGACGCGAACGGGCCGAGCGGTGGCTGCGCAAGCCGCGGCGCGCCTTGTTCCCTTCGGGCTCGAACTGGGCGGAAAGGATCCGGCGATCGTGCTGCCCGACGCCGCTCTCTCCTACGCCGCCAAGGGGATTGCGTGGGGCGGGCTGGCCAACGCCGGGCAGATGTGCACCTCGATCGAGCGGGTGTACGTCCATTCCGCGGTCTACGACGACTTCGTCCGGCTGCTGGTCGACGAGGTAGCGAGGCTGCGCATGGGCCGTGACTACGGTCCGCTGACGACGCCTGAGCAACTGACGATCGTGCAGCGCCACGTCGGCGAGGCGGTCGCCGCCGGGGCGCGGGTGCTGATCGGCGGCGCGCCGGAGGGAGAGACGACCGGATACGCGCCGACCGTGCTCGTCGACGTGAACCACGACATGGCGGTGATGCGCGAGGAGACCTTCGGACCGGTACTGCCGGTGATGGCCTTCGACACCGAAGACGAGGCCGTCGCCTTGGCCAACGACAGCACCTACGGGTTGTCGGCGTCGGTGTGGACCCGCGATCGGCGTCGTGGCGAGCGCATCGCGTCGCGGCTGCGCGCGGGTGCCGTGGACGTCAATGATGTTCAGGCGCATCTGTTGTGCTTCCCGCTGCCCATGCACGGCTGGGGGGAGTCCGGTATCGGCGGACGCAACGGTGGCGCCGAGGGGATCGTCAAATATTGCCGCCCGCAGGCGGTGACCTCACCGCGCATGACGGTGAAACCGCTGAACCAACTGCTGTGGTTTCCCTACACGCCCTTCAAGAGCGACCTCATCGAACTCGCGATCCGGCTGATCGACGGCGGCGGGTGGAGGCGGCGATTGGGCCTGAACGGGAAATCGGCCCGATGAAGCGCGTGCCGGTCGTGCGCACCGGCGAATTCAGCCCCCGTCTCGCGGCGATCGGCCGGTTCGCCATGGGGCACAAAGTTCTGGTGATCGGGGCGTGGCTGGGCGTCGCCGTCGTTCTCGCGATCGCGTTCCCGCAACTGGAGACCGTCGTGCGTCACCAGTCGGTCCAGCTGGTGCCCCCGGATGTGGCGTCCTTCCAGGCTGCTGATCGGATGGCGGCGGCATTCGACGAGCAGGGCGCGAAGACCTCGATAGTTGTCGCGATGGAGGACCCGTCCGGGCTGACCCCTGCGGCGCGGCAACGCTACGACACACTGGTCGCCGCGCTACGCGCCGACACGACACACGTTCTGCTCGTGCAGGATCTGCTGGCCGATCCGACGACCAGAACCCAGTCGGTGAGCAAGGACGGGAAAGCCTGGTTTCTGCCCGTAGGGATCGCCGGCACGTTCGGCGAACCCAAGGCGACCCAATCGGTCGATGCCGTCAGCGCGACCGTGGCGTCGGTGTTCGCGCAATCGCCGACCACCGCCCGGGTCACCGGTCCGCCCGCGACCTACGCCGATGGGGTCGCCGCCGGTGAGCACGACCTGATCTTCATCACCGTGGCTACTTCCGTACTCATCGGGCTCATCCTGCTGCTGGTCTACCGGTCGGTGTTCACTGCCGTGCTGCCGGTGCTGGTCATCGGTATCAGCGTCGCCGTCGCCCGTGGAGTCCTGTCGGGGCTGGGTGAACTCGGCCTGCCGGTCTCGCAATTCACCATCGACTTCATGACCGTCATCCTGTTGGGCGCCGGCACCGACTACACCGTCTTCCTGGTCAGCCGCTATCACGAACAGCGACGACGAGGCATCGCCCCGGAACCGGCCATCAGCCACGCGACCGGCAGCATCGGCCGCGTCATCCTCGCCTCGGCGGCCACGGTCGCGCTGGCGTTCGCCGCACTGGTTTTCGCTCACCTCGGCGCTTTCGCCGCGATCGGGCCGGCCTGCACCGTTTCCGTTCTGATCGGATTCCTGGCCTCCGTCACCGTGCTGCCGGCGATTCTGTCGCTGGCCGCCGGCCGTGGTCTCGCCGAGCCCCGCGCCGACCTGTCTCGCCGATATTGGAACCGGGTAGCCGTAGCGGTCGTCCGGCGGCCGGTGCCGTTGCTGGCCGTCAGCCTGGTGGCGCTGCTGGCCCTCGCCGGTGTCGCGGCCACCATGACCATCAGCTACGACGATCGGGCCAGCCAGCCTGCCGACACGCCGAGTAACGAGGGCTATCGCCTGCTGGATCGGCACTTTCCCGAAGACAGCGTCATCGGCGAGTACCTGCTGGTGCACTCCGGTGGCGATATGCGCACCGCCAAAGGTCTGGCCGATCTCGACGAAATGGCCTCCCGGGTGGCCCAGCTCCCCGGAGTTACGCGCGTATCCGGTGTCACCCGTCCTGCCGGCAAACGGCTCGACCAAGCCCAATTGTCTTGGCAGAACGCCCAAATCGGCAACAATATGGCCGCCGCCGCCGCTCGCGGGCAGGGCCACGAGCAGGATCTCGCCGCGCTCACCGACGGCGCCGACCAACTCTCCACCGGCCTCGGTCAACTCGACACCGCACTGCGCGCCACGCTGACACCGCTGGCCGGGATGGTGAGTGAGGCTCGCGACGCGGGCCGGCAGCTGCAGGACTATCAAGACGTGCTGAAACAACTCCAAGTCACCGCACCCGCCCTCGACAACGCCGTGCGAGCCGGCGCGGGGCTGGAGCCCCTGGCCCGCCAGGCGGCTACCGCGATTCCGGTGATCGCCGGCTTTGCGGCGACCCTCGACAATGCACCATGGTGCGCCGCCGCACCGCAGTGCGCGCACGTGCGCGACGAGGTCCGAATGCTGGTGTCGCTCAACGACTCCGGTTTCTTCGACCGGATAGCCGGTCTGGGGGATCAGCTCGGCTCCGGTGCTGCTGTCACCAGCACGCTCGCCACAGTCCAGAATGCTGCCGAGTCCATGCGGGAGGCCCTCGGCGCGGTCGGTGACCCCGCCGATCTCGCCGGTGAGATCAACCGCCTCCAAGACGGTGTCGGCCGACTCGCCTCCGGTGCCCGAGCGCTGGCGGTCGGCGTGCACACGCTCGCGGACAGCAACGTCGAATTGCTCGACGGCATGGGCCGGATCGCTGCGCAACTGCGGGATTCGGCGCATGCGACCGAGGGTTCGGATGCGGCCGCCGGTTTCTATCTCCCGCCCAGCACGCTCGACGATCGCCAATTCAGCGATATGGCACGCCATTTCATTTCCTCCGACGGCCGCACCGCACGATTCGCCGTCGAAACCCCCTACAATCCGTATTCCGCTGACGCGGTGGCCCTCGATCGCGCGATCATCCGGACGGCCGAGGCCGCCAGGCCCAATACCTCGCTGGCCGACGCCACCGTCTCCGTCGCCGGCTTCTCCGCAGTGGTCTCCGACCTGCAACAGCTGATGTCGGCCGACTTCACCCACCTGGCCATTGCGACCTTGGCGATCGTCGGCATCATTCTGGTGCTGATGCTGCGCGCCGTCGTCGCCCCGCTCTATCTTCTGGGCACCGTCGTACTGAACTATTTCGCCGCGCTCGGCCTCGGCGTCCTGGTGTTCCAGTACGGATTCGGCGACGACATCGCATGGGGTGTACCGCTGATCGCGCTGATCATCCTCGTCGCGGTCGGCGCGGACTACAACATGCTCCTTGTGTCCCGGCTCCGCGAGGAGTCGACCCGCAACGTGCGTGTCGGGGTCCTGCGCACCGTCGCCGGCACCGGCTCCGTCATCACCTCGGCGGGAATCATCTTCACTGCCAGCATGTTCGGGATGATGTTCGGGTCGATCGACTTCATGATTCAATGCGGATTCATCGTCGGCTGCGGACTGCTGCTCGACACCTTCGTCGTTCGAACCCTGACAGTTCCGGCGATCGCGACCCTGCTGCGTGGAAAAAGCTGGTGGCCGATGAAACCACCGAGCGCGTCCCGAACGGGGGACACCGGATAGTGCGTGGTTATGGTCGCGCCGGTCACTCGGCATCCTCGGTGATCCAGGCGGCGATCTGTGCGCGTGAACCGAATCCGAGCTTGGTGAGAATATGTTCGACGTGGCCTTCGGCTGTCCGCAACGAGATCACCAACTTCGCTGCGATCTGTTTGTTGGTGAGGCCTTGGGCGACGAGTTTCGCGACCTCGCGCTCACGTCTGGTCAATGCCGGGCTCGAGCCCGAGTGTGGCCCCGTGTCGGGAAGTTGCTCGCGCAGCGCATAGGCGACAGCTTCGTCCATCCTCATCGCTCGACCGCGCCGGAACGCGGCATCGAAGCCGCGCGCTCCGAGGTCGGCTCGGGTTCGGCGCACGCATTCCTCGTGGCGTCGTCCCAGGTCCGGGGCAATGCCGGCGAGTGTGCCCACCCGGCGCCCGAGTTCGTCCGCGGCTCCCATCAGGGTGGCCGCGCGCTCGGCATCACCGTCCGCGCCCACAACCCAGGCCAGCGCCTCGGTACTCACCGCGGCCACGGCCGCGTTGCGTATACGCCGGTTGACTCGTAGTGCCTCCTCGAGGACCTCGATCGCCTGGGACCGCTGCCCCAGTTGCCAGTGGGCGACGCCCACGCCCCACAGCGCGTTCGTCCGGTGGAACGATTCGCCGCAGCCCTCGGTGACGGCGAGAAGCCGGCCGTAGCGCTCGATGGCCTCTTCGGTCCGGCCGGCCACGATATCCACCCACCCGAGCGCGCTCAACGCCGAAACATGAGGGTAGCGACGCGGATTCGATTCCGAGGCGTCGACGGCGTGCCGGAGATCGCGGGAGGCCGAATCGAGATCGCCGCGGTCCATCGCCAGTAGTCCGTCCGCGAAACAGATGAGGGCTCGGTCGGCGGGTGAGGAGTGCTGTGCGGCGAGTCCGCGTGCTTGCTCGGCGAGAGCGGTCGCAGCGTCCAAGTCACCTTGCAGCGCCGCGAGGATGCTCCCGGCGTGCAGCGCTCTGAGCCGGTCGTGCGCGAGTTGTGCGGCGGGGTGGTGGACGGCCCGATCGATCCAGTGCCGGCCTTCGCCGTACAACCCGCGAAAGATCCAGAACATCAGGAGCCCAGCGGTGATCTGCAGGCCGGCCGCGGCTGCATGTTCGGTGTTCTCGGTCAGGGTGAACTCGAGTGTCTCGCGCAGGTTGGGTTGCTCGCGCTCGATCCGGTTGATCCAGTACGGCTGTCGGTTCGGACCGAGGTCAGCAGATTCTTCACCTCCGCCAGCTCCGTGCGCCGGTCGACGAAACTGGTCATTTCCAGCGGCAGCCTTCCGGTGCGATGACCGCGCACCGACGGCGATGCGGGAGACGTCGGGAATGGATCGTCCTCGCTCATGCGCCGCACACCATCCGCTAGCTCGCCTCTGGCAATCAGACAAAACGAGTGAGCTTCTCGTTGGTGGCTAGCGTATCCCACAATGTGGCGACGATTGAGCAAACAAAAGTCGGCAGTCGAAGCAGTGGGACCCCGTGCTCCTGTCGCGATAGGGCAGGACTAGCCGGTGATCTCCTCGGCCGCCCGTAGCCCGGAGTTGTAGGCGCCGTGGACTGTGCCGAAGGAGCCGCGGTCGGTGGCTTCGCCGGCGAAGTACACGCGGTCGTCGACAGGCGCGGCGAGCTGGTCGCGCATCTCGGGGGTGGAGCCGAGTCTGTTGAACGAGTAGGACCCGTGAGCGAAAGGATCGGCCGACCAGCGGGTGATCTGGTGGTCGATGGGTGCGGGGATGCCGGGGCCGTAGATGGTACGCAGGGTGTCCATCGCGGTGGCGACGAGATCGGTGTCGGACCAGGTTTCGCTGGTGCGGCCGAAGTCGGCGGCGTTGAATCCCAACAGGATCGGCTGATTCGCGGCACGCGAGTAGTTGATCCACTGTCCCCATCGGCCGGCCTTGTCCAGACCCGGTATGTAGGTGAGCCAATCGGTGTCGGGCCAGAACTGGGCAGGGAAACGCAGATAGCACTTGTCCAGAACGCCCATGCCGAGCTTCGTGATCGCGGCCGTCTTGTCGGCGGGCAACTCGTGCCCGAATTCGACTGCACCGCTGCGCAGTACGCCCAGCGGCAGGGTGACCACCACCCGGTCGCCGGTGAACGTGCCGGTCGCGGTGGTGACGGTGGCACCGGTGTCGTTCCAGTCGATGCGGGTGACACCGTCACCGGTGCGCACCGCAAGCCCAGTGGCGAGGTAGTCGGTGATCGTGCCGTATCCGCCGGGAAAGAGGACGTCTGTGCCCGTGATCCTTTTGTCGTCGTCGAAGTAGAGGCTCGACAGGTCGTCGACGCTGCCGGAGTACTCGTGCTCGTAGTCGTTGAGCACCGCCGCCACCAGTTCCCGATCCGGCGGCGCCAGTGCGGGCCAGTCCACGGCACGCTCGGCCACCGACCGCAGCGCCGCATCCGGCGCCTCGTCGTTGTCGCCGGCCTCGTCCTGGGCATCGGTGAGGGCCTCGGCGATCACGCCGCGCCAATGCTTCAGCTGCTCGGACCGGTCCTCGTCGAGCCGGCGGCCGTCGGCGGCGTAGTCGGTGCCATTGTCGTAGCTGGTCGCGACGGTGCCGGCACCGGCCTTGCGAGCCAGCTCGGTGATGGGGTTGGCGTCGACGCCGTGGATCCACGACGCGCCGAGATCGACCGGCACATCCGGCCATTGCCGGCTGGTGTGGATCCGGCCTCCGACGCGGTCGCGCGCTTCGAGGACCACGACGTCGTAGCCGCGGTCGGCCAGGGTGCGGGCCGCGGCCAGTCCCGCGATGCCGGCGCCGACGACGATCACCCGCTGCCGTGCTCCCGTTGGGTGGGAATTGTCGTCGCAGGCGGCCGGCGCCAGCATGCCCAGCGCCGCCAGGCCGGTCGTCTGCAGGAAGCGGCGACGGTCCATGGTCAGGTCCCCGAGCCAATCTGTCGCGGACTTCGCCCGGGGTCCCGGTCGTCACGACGTCGTAGTGAAATACTGATACGCAAAAGAATATACTGAGACACTGATGTGTCAAAAGAGACTTACGGAGTTCGCTTAACGATGCGTACCGATGCTGCGGAGGTGCTGAACTCGGCGATCCCGGTCCTGGCCAAGAACCGCGGAGCGTCCATGCAGGTCATCGCCGCCGGAGCGGGGATCAGCCGCGCCACCCTGACCCGCATGTTCCCCACCCGGCAGATACTCGTGCGGGCCATGACCGCCAAGATCCTCGACGACTGCGATCGAACACTTGCCGGCGTCGAGGCGCCGGACGGTTTCGCCGACGAGGCCCTCGCCGCGCTCGTCGCTGGATTTGTACCTTTCGCGCAGCTGTGGAACCTGGTGTATGTCGAACCCGACGTGCTGGGCGCACCGGATGCCACCGCCCGCGCCGAGACGATCTTCGCCCGCACCGTCGCGGTGATGGCCGCCGGCCAGCAGGCCGGCCGGTTGCGTGCCGATATGCCCGCGACCTGGCTGGCCTCCACATTTTGCGGGCTGGCCGAGACCGCCTGGGAACTCACCCTCGAAGGCCACATGGGCGCACGCCAAGCCCCCGGCTTCGTCGCCGCCATCCTGCACAACGGCCTGACCGCACCCGCCCGCTGAGTGTGCCCCACCCGGCCTGCATCGGGCCTCGCCGGAAGCCGATGGAGTTCTCGGCCGAAGTCGCCGTGTACTGCGTCCGGATCCGGGAAGTTCCGCGACGCGGGACGGATCGACCGCAGAAGTCGTCGTCTGGAAGTCGTGCCTATCCGGGACCATCGGCCCCTCCATTCGAATATGCGCTTGCCGAGACTGGAGGGCAGGGCCGCGAGTGCGGTTCGGAGTCGAGATCCGGATAGGACATGCGATGAAGGTCGACGACATTGTCAACGCCGCGAAGGAATCCATGACGGTGCGGCGGGTGTTTTCCGAGCCCGTGGAGCGAGACGGGATCACGTTGATCGAAGCGGCGGCGGTCTCCGGCGGTGGCGGCGCCGGGGGCGGCACCGATAAAGAGGGCTCGGAAGGGTCGGGCGGCGGGTTCGGAGTCGGGGCCAAACCCGTCGGCATGTACGTGCTGCGCGACGGCCGGCTCACCTGGCAACCGGCTGTCGATGTGAACAGGTTGATGACCGTGGTCGGTCTTGTCGCCATCACTGCGTTGCTGGTGGGCGCCCGTATCGCCGGTCGCCGCGCCCCTGCCTCGACACACCGGCGCGCTCCTTCGGCCCGCGGTGTCAGCCGCAGGCTCACCTCTCGGCGGGGCAGGAAACGACACTGACCGCGCCTCGTATGGTGGGACGCAGCCGGCCGAGACATTCCCTGCTGTCGAGCACACGGCCGGGCGAGGGTCGCACAGCCTTGGCCTGGGAGAACTACTGCCACAACACTTTTGGACGCGGTATTCCTATCGAGTTCTCAGTCCTGTGGCGTCGGGTGTTCTGATCGTGGCTATACCCCCGGGGTGTAGGTTCGGGGTACCGGGGTGGCGGCGCATCCGCCGGGCGTGGCCGGCACCTGGCCTGGCAGAACCGTCGGTCCTACGGGTCTGACAAGTCGCAGTCGTGCCCGAACCCGCGAGGGGCCGGGCCTCGACTGCGTCGACCCGTGTCATCGGCAGTTCTCACTCTTACAGGAGCGCTCATGTCGCCCAGTCACTCTTCGTCTCCGGCACCGCTGAACCGGCGCCGCTTTCTCGCACTCACCGCGAGCACAGCGGCGGCGGCCGCGGTGGCAGCTTGCTCGAACAATCCCGAACCCCGCCGTGACCTCGTCCTTCCCGATTCGGCCGAGGTGACGGCCGCCGAGGCCGCGCGCCGCACCCCGAACGCCCCGGTCCGGCAGGTGAACCTGCGCGCCCAACCCACCACTGTCGATCTCGGCGGGGTTCAGGTCGATACCTGGACCTACGGTGGCCGGCTGCCCGGCCAGGAGATCCGCGTGGCTCGCGGCGAGGTCCTGCGCGCCGAGGTCACCAACCCGTTGCCCGCGCCGACCACGATCCATTGGCACGGCATCGCGCTGCGCAACGATATGGACGGCAGTCCCGACATCACTCAGCCCGCGATCGCCCCGGGCAGCGGTTTTCGCTACGAGTTCACCACCCCCGACTCCGGGACGTACTGGTTCCATCCGCACGTCGGATTGCAACTCGACCGCGGGCTGTACGCGCCGCTGATCGTCGAAGACCCCGCCGACGGCCGCGACTACGACACCGAGGCCGTCATCGTCCTCGACGACTGGCTCGACGGTATCGGCGGCCGCACACCCGACAAACAACTGCAGCAACTACAGGCCGGCGGCATGAGTGGCATGGGTGGCATGAATATGGGCGGAATGAGCGGGATGAACATGGGCGGCATGTCGATGCCCACCGACCCGAACAATCCGCTCGGCAGCGACGCCGGCGACGTCAAGGACTACCCGTACTTTCTCATCAACGGCCGCACCGGCACCGACCCGGTCACCCTTTCCGGCAAGCCCGGTCAGCGGATGCGGTTGCGAATCATCAACGCCGCCGCCGATACCGCCTTCCGCGTCGCTGTCGGAGGCCACCGGTTACGGGTCACCCACACCGACGGCTACCCCGTTGTGCCGACCACCACCGACAGCCTGCTCATCAGCATGGGCGAACGTTACGATGCGATCGTCGATCTCGCCGATGGCGTCCTTCCTCTCGTCGCCGCGGCCGAGGGTAAAGCGGGGCAGGGGTTCGCGCTCATCCGCACCGGCGGCGGCGCCGCACCCGCATCGGATGTGCGTCCGGCCGAGCTCGCCGCTGCTCCGCTGACCGCGGACCGGCTCACCGCCATCGACAGCGCCCGGCTACGGCAGAAAAATCCCGACCACACTCTCGACGTCGCCCTCGGCGCCGACAATCGCGGATACATCTGGACCCTCAACGGCCGAACCTATGACCACCGCGCACCCCTCGACGTGACCGCGGGGCAGCGGATCCGGCTGCGATTCACCAATCGGACCACGATGTTTCATCCGATGCACTTACACGGCCATACATTCCAACTCCGCACCGCGGCGGGATACGGGCCACGCAAGGACACCGTCATCGTCGGCTCCATGCAAACGATAGAAGCCGATCTCGACACCACCAACCCTGGCCAATGGATGCTGCACTGCCACAACGCCTACCACCAGGAAGCCGGAATGATGACCGTCATGTCCTATCTGCGCTGACCGCCCGTGCCCGGCAACGGCTGTCCGTTCTGTGACGTTGTACCCGTTGCCGGGATTCCTCGTCCTCTGCTCCGTGCCCGCGTCGATGCTCGATCGTTGAGATGCGGCGAGCCTGCGCGAAGAAGCGCGTGCGCAGGTGCCGGCCGAGCAGTGTGCGCGCAGGGAGGTCGACGAGGACGACCACCCGGGAGAGGAGACGCCGATGGTTGCCCAGGACTCCGCGACAGCCAGCTGGGCAGGTCGGGTTCGGCGGTGGGTCGAGCCGGCACTGCTGGTGGTGGTGGCTGTCGCACTGTTCGGTGGGCTGATCGCTTGGGCCGCAGGGTCTTCCGGGGTGGCGGACGGGTTCTGGATCGCGGCGACCGTGGTGGCGATCGTGCCGGCGGTGTGGTGGATGGTGGCCACCGTGGTGAAGGGACGCGCGGGGGTCGATCTGATCGCGGTGCTCTCGCTGGTCGGCACGCTCGTGGTGGGCGAGTATCTGGCGGGTGCGTTGATCGCGGTGATGCTGGCCACCGGCCGCACCCTGGATGCCGCCGCGGAACGGCGGGCCTCCCACGATTTGCGGGCGCTGCTCGAGCACGCACCACGGTCTGCACGTCGCCGCGTCGGGGGTGAGGTCACCACGGTCGCGCTCGACGACATAGCCGTCGACGACGTCGTGGTCGTCGCGGCCGGTGAGGTGGTCCCGGTCGACGGGCGGATCATCGGTCCCGCCGCTGTCCTCGACGAGTCGGTGCTGACCGGGGAGCCGCTGCAGGTCGAACGCGAGATCGGGGAGCCGGTGCGCTCCGGGGTGGTCAACGCGGGCGCGACCTTCGAACTGCGTGCCACCGCCACTGCCGAGGCCAGTACCTACGCCGGGATCGTGCGACTGGCCCAGGAAGCCGGTGCGGAGAACGCGCCGGTCGTCCGGCTGGCCGACCGCTATGCGGCGTGGTTCCTTCCGCTGACGCTGCTCGTGGCGGCGGGCGCCTGGGTGTTCAGTGGCTCGCTGGTACGGGCGGTAGCGGTGCTGGTGGTGGCGACGCCGTGTCCGTTGCTGTTGGCCGCGCCGGTGGCGATCGTGTCGGGGTTGTCGCGTGCCTCGCGGCACGGGGTGATCATCCGCAGCGGCGGCGCGTTGGAAAACCTCGGGCACGCAACAACTTTGGTGATGGACAAGACCGGCACCCTGACCGCCGGCAGGCCGGTGGTCACCGCGGTGGTCGCGGCCCCGGGCGCCGACTCCGCCGAGGCGATGCGGCTCGCCGCCTCCCTCGACCAACTGTCACCGCATGTGCTGGCCGAAGCGATCGTCACCGAGGCGCTGGCCCGTAATCTGGTGCTGTCGTTGCCCTCGGATGTCACCGAGCAGGCCGGGCGCGGAGTGCGCGGTGTCGTCGACGGTCACCGCATCGAGGTCGGGAAACTACCCGATACCGCCACTACCGCCGACTGGGCGCGCGCGGTGGTCAACCAGGCGAGTCTGGACTCGGCGGCGATCGCGTGGATCACCGTCGACGACCGGCTCACCGCCGCGATACTGCTGCGCGACCCGCTACGCCGCCACGCGCCGCGCACGGTGCGACGCCTGCGGCAGGCCGGGTTGAACCGGCTGGTGATGCTGACCGGTGATCGGCCCGAGCCCGCCCGTGAGGTGGGTACCGTCCTGGGACTCGACGAGGTCTACGCCGGTCAGAGCCCCGCCGACAAAGTGCATGCGGTACAACGTGAACGCGAGGCCGCGCCCACCGTGATGGTCGGCGATGGCGTCAACGACGCCCCGGCGCTGGCCGCGGCCACCGTCGGAGTCGCCATGGGAGCGCGCGGCTCGACCGCCTCGTCGGAAGCCGCCGATATCGTGCTGGCCACCGACCGCCTCGACCGGCTCGCCGACGCGATGGACACCGCGCGCTGGTCACGCCGCATCGCGGTGCAAAGCGCTGTGGCCGGCATGGGCATGTCGCTGGTGGCCATGGTCATCGCGGCGCTGGGGTGGCTCCCGCCGGCGGCCGGCGCGCTGCTTCAGGAAGCCATCGATGTCGCGGTCATCGTCAACGCGCTGCGCGCGCTTCGCGGTAGTCCCGCCGCGCGCGCCCAGCTGCCTGCCGACACCGGCCGGCTGCTGCATCGCTTCGCCGGTGAGCACGACGAACTGCGCGACACGCTCAGCCTGCTGCGGACCTCCGCCGACCGGCTCGCCCAGCACTCCGATCCCACGGCGCTGGCCGCGGTCGAGGAGGCCTACACATTTCTGGTCGACCGGCTGCTTCCGCACGAAACCGCCGAGGAGACCCAGCTGTATCCGAAGCTGGCCGGGCCGCTGGGCAGCAGCGAAGCCACGGCCACGATGAGCCGCACCCACGCCGAGATCCAGCGACTGACCACGCGCATCGGCACTCATCTACAACTGGCCCGTTCCACCGGTCACATCGCCGCGGACCAGGTCGACGATCTGCTCGCCTGCCTCTACGGCCTGCACGCTCTGCTGCACCTGCACTTCCTGCAGGAAGAGGAAAACTACTTCACCCTCACCGACGATGAACCGGACACTCCACATGCCGTAGCGCCCTCATTACAACAGTGATCGCCCGGCGCCTCGAGAGCCCTCGGATCGGTTTACGCTACAGGTAGCGCACCGGTATGGAACATAGGCGTTTCGACTTCGGGTACAGGGTCACGAGGGAGGTGGCCGCCATGGGCGGCGGGCCGTCTGACAACAACGGGAGCGAGCGCGCGATCGTGGGCAGTGTCGCGGCGCGTGACGCGCTGTCGCAGCTGCAACTGCACACGGTTCTGTCCGAGCTGCGCGACCGGGTCGAGGACGTCATCAGTGCCCGCGACCAGACCGACAACCTGGTCGAGGCCATGCTGGCCGTCACCGCCGACCTGAATCTCGACGACACCCTGCGTGCGATCGTGCACGCCGCCAAGGGGCTGGTCGGCGCCCGCTACGGCGCGGTCGGTGTGCTGGGCGCCGACGGCACACTGGCCCGATTCGTGCACGAAGGCATCGACGCCGAGACCGTCGCCCGGATCGGGCACCTGCCACGCGGGCGCGGAGTGCTGGGAGTCACGCTCACCGACCCGAAAGCGCTGCGTCTCGACGACCTCGCCCGGCATCCGGAATCGGTGGGATTTCCCGAGCATCATCCACCGATGCACAGCTTCCTCGGTGTGCCGCTCCGCATCCGCGGCGAGAATTTCGGCAGCCTCTATTTGGCCGAGAAGACCAACGGCCAGCCGTTCACCGCCGACGACGAGGTCGTCCTCAGCGCTCTCGGGTCCGCCGCCGGCATCGCCGTCGACAATGCGCGGCTGTTCGGATCCGCGCAGCTTCGCCATCGGTGGATCGCCGCGACCTCGGAGTTGACCACCGAATTCCTCGCCGCCGCCCATCCCGACACCGTGCTGGGCCACGTTGTCGAGCGAGCGCGGGAATTGACCTGCTCCGAGCGGGCCTGGATCGCTATCAGCGTCGACCCGGACGTTCCCGCCGAGGAAGTCACCGAACTGCACATCACCCACTGGGCCGGACCGGACACTCGACTCGACCGGCGAATCCCGGTCACCGACAGCATCTCCGAGGTCTTCCGCGACGGCAAAACGACCAGCAGTCCCCGCATCGACCGCAGCGACAGCGCGTTGTTCGGAGACGGACCGGTCCTGCTGCTACCCCTGCACACCGGCGCCACCGCACTCGGCGTGCTGGTCTGCGCCCGCTCCGCAGAGCAGCCGGCCTATTCCGTTGAGGTCGCCGAACTGTGTAAAGGATTCACCGGGCAGGCGGCATTGGCGTTGGATGCGGCTCGGATGCAGCAGCGCGTCCGGGAGCTCGACGTATTAGCCGACCGCGACCGCATCGCGCGCGACCTGCACGATCATGTCATCCAACGGGTCTTCGCGATCGGACTCTCCCTCCAAGGCGCCGTCGGCTACAGCCACCGTCCCGACGTCCAGCAGCGCCTGTCCGACGCCGTCGACGAACTGCAGCAGGTCATCACCGACATCCGTGGCAGCATCTACGAACTCCACGCCGACACCGGCCCCACCCGGCTACGCCAGCGCATCACCGACATCGTCCGCGGCCACGCCCAGCCCGCGGGGCTGCACGTCACCACCGGATTCACCGGTCCGCTCGACGCGGTACCGCCCGAGTTGGCCGATCACGCCGAAGCCGTTGTCGCCGAAGCCGTCAGCAACACCGTCCGCCACGCCGACGCTGACACCCTAGCCCTCGACGTCACCGTCGACGACGCACTCACCATCACCGTCGAGGACAACGGCATCGGCATTCCGGCCGATACCGACCTCACCGCCAGCGGTCTGGCCAACCTCGCCGACCGCGCCCGCGACGCCGGCGGCAGTTTCGACTACGGGCCCGCCACCCGGCCAGGTCCCCGCGGGCCGGGCACCCGCATCACCTGGACCGCTCCGTTGCCCTGAACCGGCCGGCCGCCAGGGACGGTGCACGCCGGCAGAGAGAGGTTCGTGGGACTTTCGGCACTTCCCGCCCGGTGCTCTCGATGGAATCCTTGACGGTGCCGGGCACGCTCGGTGTTTGCTCGAGACGGTGGTTCGGTCAGCAGATTCGGGCCGAGCCACCACGAGACGTGAAACGTCGGATTCTCGGTGGTGCATGATCGACGCAGGCCCGTCCTCGAACAGGCATAACCAAATAACCGCAATGCCCGTCGTGTCGTGACACCGGCGGGCATTGTCGTCGATCCCACCTCGCGTGCTCATCGGGACTTTGTTCTCTTCCGGCCTTCCGTGCATCGGTGGAGGGTGGAGAACTGCCCATACTCGAAAGGAGAAAACGATGACCACAGCCAAGCAGATCATGCACGAGGGTGCCGCGTGGGTGTCACGGACCGATACCGTCGAGCACGCTGCCCGGCTCATGCGCCGGCTCGACGTCGGAGTTCTACCGGTCAGCGATGAGAACGAGCGGCTGTGCGGAATCATCACCGACCGCGACATCGTGGTGAAATGCCTTGCGACCGGCGGTGATCCGGCGACGGCGACCTGCGCCTCGCTGTGTGAAGGGACGCCACGGTGGGTGGACGCCGATACGGATGTTCACGACGTTCTGCACGAATTGGAAGAGCGCCGGATCAAGCGCCTACCGGTCATCGAGAACAAGCGGCTGGTCGGCATGATCAGCGAGGCGGATATCGCACGCCACCTCAGCGACGACGAGATCGCGAAATTCGTCGAAGGCGTCTACGCGGGCACCTGACAGCAGTGCGCCATGCCTGAAGATACCGGCGTCGTCGACGATCTCGGATTGTCACCGGCGGCCCTGGCGACGGTCGCCGAACGGTACCTGCGGCGCGATGCCGAGGGCAGGATCTGCGAGTCGCCGGGCCGGATGATGGATCGGGTCGCCCGGTTCGTCGCCGGTGCGGAGGACGCCTACCGGGCCGGCAGCAGCGAATACTGGGCGCGGCGGTTCGCGGCGCTGTTGCGCAGCCGCGAGTTTCTTCCGAATTCGCCGACCTTGATGAATGCCGGCACCGGTGACGGTGTGCTCTCCGGCTGCTTCGTTCTGCCACTGGACGATTCGCTCGATTCCATCTTCACCACGCTGCGCACCGCCGCACTCCTGCATCGCGAGGGCGCCGGAACGGGATTCGCGTTCTCGCATCTGCGCCCCCGCGGCTCGCGCATATCGACCGGAGGGTCGGCGAGCGGTCCGGTCTCGTTCATCGAGCTGTTCGATGCGGCGGCCCGGGTGATCCGTCTGGGCGGGCGGCGCCGGGCCGCCAATATGGCGGTGCTGCACGTCCGGCACCCGGATATCCGGGAGTTCGTGCACGCGAAGACCGACACGACCGTGCTCTCGACCTTCAACCTGTCGGTGGCGGTGACCGACGAGTTCATGCGCGCGGCCGCCGAGGACCGCGGTCACCGCCTGATCGACCCCCACACCGGCGCGACCGTCCAGGAGGTGTCCGCGCGGGGTCTGCTGGCCGACATCGCCGAACAGGCCTGGCGCACCGGAGAGCCGGGTGTCCTGTTCCTGGATGCCGTCGCCCGGGCCGATCCGCTCCCCGACCTGGGGCCGCTGGAGGCCACCAACCCGTGCGGCGAGGTCCCGCTCCTACCGTACGAATCCTGCAATCTCGGATCGATCTGCCTGCCCCGGCTCCTCGACGGCGACCACATCGACGAGCAACGCCTCGCACGCGTCGTGCGCGAGGGTGTGCGCTTTCTCGACGATGTCATCGACGTCGCGGAGTATCCCGTGCCCGAACTCGGGGCCGCCGCACGCGCCACCCGAAAAATCGGCCTCGGCATCATGGGGCTGGCGGAAACCCTTGCCGCACTGGGCCTTCCGTACGACAGTGTGGAAGCGGTGGGTTTCACCGATCGCTTGATGTCGCGGATCGCGCGGTGGGCGCGGACCGCGTCCCGGGAACTCGCCGCCGAGCGTAGGGCGTTCCCGCTGTTCGCACGGAGCATCCCGGCCCGGCAGAACGCGCCGCCGGTGCGCAACGCTCAGGTCACGTCCATCGCGCCGACCGGAACCATATCCCTCATCGCCGGGGTGAGCGCGGGGATCGAGCCGCTGTTCGCCCTGGCATACACACGCCATCTCATCGGCCGGCAATTCGATTGTGTGGAACCGCTTTTCGAGCAGGCCGCCATCGAACGCGGAGTGTGGTCGGAGGCGGTGGCGGCCGAGGTCGCCGCGACGGGTATCGCGGGCGCGAACCTTCCCGCCGATCTCCGTCGCCTGTTCCGTACGGCGCAGCAGATCGCGCCGATCTGGCATGTGCGGATGCAGACCGCGGTGCAGCGCCACACCGACGCGGCGGTCGCCAAGACCGTCAACATGGCGCCCGACTCGTCCGTCGCCGATGTCGAAGCAGTCTTCACGCGCGCCTGGCGGGCGGGAAACAAGGGTGTCACGGTGTATCGCTCGGGCAGCAGACCGGATCAGGTGCTGCGGTATCCGGACGCGAGCACCGACACGACGAGCAACGACGCGGCCGTCGTCGTGCGCGGTGCGTACGGCGGAGGCACCGCGGTTCCGGAGCGCAGCGCGTGATGCCCGGAGGAGTTCGACCGTCTAGGCCCTCGGGCGCGCGACGATGACCGGGCATTCGGCCGACTGCACCACCGCCCGGCTGGTGGAGCCGAGCAGCATTCCGGCGAATCCGCCGCGACCGTGACTGCCGACGACCACCAGCTGTGCGTGCTCGGCCTCGGCGAGCAGGGCGCGGGCGGGCTTTTCGGGGACGGCGATGCTGTGCACCGCGACCTCGGGATGGCGATCCCGATGTGCGGCAAGGCTTTCCGTCAACAGAGCGAATTCCTTCTCCCGTGCCTGTTCCCACGCACCGGTGGACAGTTCGCCACCGGTCGAGTCGTTCCAGCACCGCAGCGCGGTGACCCCGACACCGCGCAGCTCGGCCTCTTCGAACGCGATCGCCACCGCCGGCACGCTGTTGTCACTGCCGTCCGTACCGACCAGAACGGGCCGGCGGGCGGAGATCGGGTCGAGGCTCGCCGACGTCCGCACCACAGCCACGGGACAGTGGGCGTAGTGAACCATCGCCGAACTCACCGAACCGAGGAAAGCCCGGTGAAAGGCACCGCGCCCCCGGCTGCCCACCACGAGAGTCCGCGCGGTCCGCGATCGCATGATCAGGCAGGGGATGATCGGATCGAAGGTCACCTCCCGGCCGATCGTCAGCGCATCGGGTGCGACCGCCGCTCGGGCGATGCGCACCGCCTCGTCGGCGACGCGCTCACCGTCGTCCTGCATCTGCTCGACGGCCTCCGCCGTCACATACGGCACCGGCCCGTACGCCCCTTGAAACGCCACGGAGGCGAGCACGTGCAGCGGACATCCGTGCAGTGACGCGTCGGCTGCGGCCCACGCGACGGCCTGCTGCGACACGGCGGACCCATCGGTCGCCACTACGATCGGAGCAGGTGATCGCGCCCCGCGCGTTTCCTCGGTCATGAGTCGATGTCCCTTCCGGGAGTCGGTGGCCGGTGTCCGGTCAGTCGCCGGACTTCACGTCGACCTTCGTGACCTTCTCCTTCGGCTCGCCCATCGGAACGGTGACCGTGAGGATGCCCTTGGCATATGTCGCGTCGATGCCCTCGTCCTGTGCTCCCTCGGGAAGCGAGACGGTGCGTTCGAAGGAGCCGTAGCTGAACTCCGAGCGTCCCTTCTCCTCGTGGGATTCGCTGCGCTCGGCCTTGATGGTGAGCAACCCGCCATGCACGGACACTTCGACGTCCTTCGCCGGGTCGATGCCGGGAATCTCGGTACGCACCACATAGTGGCCGTCGTCGACGGACTCCTCCACCCGCAGGAGATGACTGCCGAACATCGGCGCCAAGCCGGGAGTGAACGCATTCCACCAATCGGTGAAGTCGGGTAGCAGCGATCCGGGGCGGTGGGCGGGAAGCAGGTTCATGATCACTCCTCGGCTGTGTGGTGGGTACCTGTTCCTATCCCTCGATCTCAGCGTGGCAGGCCGCGCACTCCTAGGGCAGCGAGTCTTCACCCCCGAGTGACGGAAGTCCTCGCCGCGTTATCGGTCCTGTTCGGCGCCCGTGGTGCCGGCGCGTGTGCGCTCGCTCGTCGCGCCGTTGAGCCGGCCGTGGTGGGTGAGTGGGTGAAGTGCTTCGGCCGCACCGGCTTCGCGGGCGAAGAAGCTGCTGATGTCGCCGATCGCACTCATCAGCGGTGCCGGGAACACGACGGTGGTGTTCTTGTCGACGCCCAGTTCGATCAGGGTTTGCAAGTTGCGCAGCTGCAGTGCCAGCGGGTGCGCGACCATGGTGTCGGAAGCCTCGCCCAGTGAGGCGGCGGCCAGCGATTCGCCCTCGGCGGCAATGATTTTCGCGCGCTTTTCGCGCTCGGCTTCGGCCTGGCGGGCCATCGCCCGCTGCATGCCGTCGGGAAGTTGGATGTCTTTCAGTTCGACCAGGGTGACCTCGACGCCCCACTCCACCGTCGTCGCGTCGAGGATCTGGCGGATGTCGGCATTGATCACGTCGGTCTCGGCGAGCGCTTGGTCGAGGGTGTGCTGACCCACCACCTTGCGCAGGGTGGTCTGTGCGATCTGATCGATCGCCGCGGCGACGTTCTCGATGACGATCACCGATTTCGCGGCGTCGATCACCCGGAAGTAGGCGACAGCCGAGATGTCGACACTGACGTTGTCGCGGGTGATGATGCCCTGCGACTGGATCGGCAGTGTCACGATGCGCATGGAGACCAGGCGCAGCCGGTCGACCACCGGAATGATGAACCGCAGACCCGGTTCGCGCACGGCGATGAGCCGGCCGAGCCGGAACAGCACGCCGCGCTGATACTGGTTCACCACCCGGATCGACAGCGCCGCGACGATCGCGACGAGTACGACGACGGCGACGATGATCACGGTGATCGTGGCAGTACTCATGGGCCGGCCTCACTTCCTGCGTGTCGGCGCCCAGTGGAAGGCGAAATCGAGGGTGAGATCGCCGTCGACGGCGCTGTCGATCTCCAGCTCGCGATGCACCTGTCGCGGGACCGGGACGGTGATTTCCGAGTTGCCGAGCCCGTAGGTCAGATCGGTTCCGGCGTCGAGCCGATCGGCGATGTGGCGCAATTCGGCGGCCAGCTCGCCGCGGGTCAGAGTGCAGTGATTCTCGTACAGCGTGTGTGCCATGGTGATCAGTGCACGCCCGCGGTCGGTTCATCGCCAGGGGAGCACTACCCCGAATGGTCATGGCCTTGGTCACTCGGCCGCACGGGCGATGCGGTGTCGCACCTCAGAGTTGAAGAACGACGTGCACGATTTCGTTGTCATAGTCTGCCGACATCGGGATGTCGATGTCCTTCAGCAGCTGCATCATGGTGGAATTCGTCGCCATGACGTCGGCGACGAATCTGTCGATACCGCAGCGGCGGCCGTCGTCGGCGAGGCGCGTGAGCAGGGCGGTGCCGATGCCCGATTGCTGATCTTCATGCGCAACGACCATGGCCACCTCGGCGCAGTGTGTGCCGGGGGAGACGATGTAGTTGGCGACACCGATGAGCCGAGGTCCGAGAAACGCGCCCACCGCGCCGTGACCCGGATCGTTGCTCGCTGTCGCCGCGGCCAGATGGTCCAGATGTTTCGGCCGCGGCCCGAAGAATCGGTAGTAGCTGTCGTGTTCGTCGAGCGCCGCGTGGAGGTCGCGAACAGCGCTCGCATCGCCGGGGCCGAGCCGGCGAAAGGTGACATCGTCGAGATCCAGGGTCGTCTCCGCGGTCGGGGTGAATTCCGGATCGTGGGAGTGCGACATATCTGCCAGCATCGGCCACGGCCCCGGACTCCCGACAGGGCCGGAGGTCCCGCCGTCCGCCGACCGCGGCAGCGAGTGCTACCGGGCCCTCCGTCGGTTGCCGTGTCTATGGCCCGCTCGAGGAAATCGCTCCAGCGAGGCATCTCGATGCCTTTCCGTTCACCATCGAAGTGACCTGCTGATTTTCATCCGCGATGGCGTCGTTCCCGTAGGGGCGCGGGTCGACGGAACGCCAGGAACCTTCTTCTTCTCTCCGGCACACTTCTCTCCGGCACACCGATGGCTACCGCATTCGGGTCCGTCTGCTCCGGTGCGTCCGCGGAGTATTCATGGAGTATCGGCTGAGAGAGGTTTCCGTCTTCCGAGATGGTCGCGTCCGCCGCACGGCCGATCCCGTGAACCAGCTATCGCCGGTCGGAGGTGATGACCATGAAACCAGCGGGACACACGTCTTCGATGCGCGAGGCCGAGATCGGACTCGCAGGCGTGGGCAGCCACGTGCGAGCGCTGTCTGGTCGAGACGGTCGACGCACTGGTGGACTGCTTCGTGGTCGGGCCGAGGCCTTGCCCGTCCGAAGTGATCGAGTGGACGCATATGTGTCACGACCCGGAGAGCCTCTTGGGATATCTGTTGGAATGGGTGATTTATCACCGGCGCGTATTCGCCCGCATCCCAGTCGTCACGAGCGTCGAGAAGGCGAGTGGATGGGATATCCGGCTGGAGACCGCCGATGTGAGCGGCCGGATGGACGATGCCCCGGAGTGCGTGCATGTCCAGGCGGTCGACCTGCGCCCCGAGTTCGGCGGCTGGCGCTGCACCGTGACGTTGGATGCGAGCACGGAGTCGGATGAACTGTCGTGCACACCGGCCCCCGAGAACACCCCACGCATCCAGCACGTGATTTCGGCTCGGCTGGCGTAGGTCGTGCCGGTCCGTTGACGGAAAGCCCCGGGTGGGGGCGGAGACCTTTGCGCGTTCCTTACGGCTGTCGATGACGATGATTGCTTGGATGGTGGTGAAGGTGGCCGCGCGAGCGGCGGTCGCGGATCGGTTGGCGTGTGCTGTCGAAGCGCGGAAGGCCGGTGATCAGGGTGGCTCGGTATCTCGCGGGTGGGTTCGAGACGGGGTGGGGTGTGGTCGCGTCGGCGCCGGAGCATGTTCCGGTGTACAGCACGATGCAGGTGTGGATCGGGACCGGGGTGGTCATGGTGATCGTGGTCGCGATGCTCGCGGCGATCGGCTGGACGATTCAGCGCGGACGAGTCGCCCGGCGTCCCCGGCATGGTGTCCACAGGCGCTCGTGATTCCAGGTCCGGGCACCCCGTGGGCCGATGGTGGCCGCGTCGATGCACATCGAACCTCCGGGTGGCATCTCGTGCGGCGATGTCAGCCGCGGCCGAGTTGGATGGCTTTGATCACCAGCAGGATCGCGCCGACGATCAGGTAGGCGCGCAGTGCGAGCATGCCGAGTTTCGTACCCGCGGACCAGGTGACGGGTTCGAGCAGGGTCAGTGGTGGCATCCGCCAGTGATCTCGGTCGGCGCGGTCGGCGACCGCTGCCGGGACGGGCGCCGGCGTGCGGCGCTGCATCCACCTGAGCCCCGCTGTGGCGAGGATCGCGAGGACGGCCAGCGCGCCGGTGAGCCATCCGGCGGTGGCCACGACGTCGATGCCGGGGAAGAGGGTGGTGGCCATCAGGATTCCGGAAAGCAGGAGCAGGACCGCGACGATGATTCCGGCGACGACGTTGAGCCAGGTGCGGTTGACCCAGGGGCCGAGGACTTGGGGGTCGTTGCACAGCAGGAGCAGGAAGACGCTGGCGCTGGGAAGCAGCAGACCGGCGAGGGCTTGGACCGCGGTGGTGATCAGTCCGAGGGGAGCTCCCGGGATGAGGACGATCGCCGCGGCGAGGGTGACCATGGCGATATAGGACAGGTAGAACTGCTTGGCGTCGCGGAAGCCCCGGTGCAGGGAGTGTTTGATGCCGAAGACGTCGCCGAAGGCGTAGCTGGTGGCGAGGGTGACGGCGGCGGCGCCGATGATGGAGGCGTCGAGGAGCACGATCGCGAAGATCGCCCCGAGGGCCCGGTCGATGTCGCCGAGTAGGTGGGCGATTTCTCCGGCGTCGGTGAACTGCCCGGTGGTTGCGGTGGTGCGGGCGGCGTAGTCGGCGGTCATCATGAGTGCCGCCGCGCCGATGACGACGACGAAGGCGCCGAGTGTGGTGTCGGCGCGTTCGTAGCCGATGAAGCGTGGGGTGATGCGTTTGTCGACGATGTTGGATTGCTGGAAGAACAACTGCCAGGGCGCGACGGTGGTGCCGACGATGGCGATGATCAGCAGCACCGCATCGGAGGTGACGCCGCCGCGTACGCCCGGGACGACGAAATCGGTTGCCGCGCGACCCCATTCGGGATGTGAGAGCAGCAGCATGGGGATCTGCAGCAAGGTGATGGCGATGAAGACGAACATCGCGCGTTCCCAGCGCCGGAAGCTGCCGCTGGCCATGATCGTCACGAGTGCGACCGCGGCGGTCGGGACGACGATGTATTTGGAGATGCCGATGTAGTCCGCGGCGAGGGTGACACCGATGAATTCGGTGATGATGGTCAGGAAGTTGAGGATGAACAGGTCTCCGACGGAGAACCAGCCCCAGCCGCGGCCGAAGCGTTCGTTGATCAGCCGGGCGTGCCCGACGCCGGTGACCGCGCCGAGGCGGACGACCATTTCCTGATTCACGATCAGTACCGGTATCAGCAGCAACAGCACCCAGAGCAGGCTGTAGCCGTAGTTCTGGCCGGCTTGTGCGTAGGTGGCCACGCCGCCGGCGTCGTTGTCGCCGACCATCACGATCAGCCCGGGGCCGACGATGGCCAGCAGTGTCAGTGCGCGTGTGCGGAGGGTGCGGGGGTGGTCGCTGTCGCTGAGCCGGATGCGACCGAGAGCGCCCTCGATATCGCCGAGGTGCGCCGAGTCCAGGACCGCTGAGCGTGGTTGCGCCCGCGGGGTGCTCGCGGGCGGTGCCGGGCGAGGCGTCGGCGTGGGTTGCGCTGGGGCGGAGTCGGTTTCGTGCGCGTCGGTCATAGCGGTAGGTCGTGGTCGGCGGCGTCGGCGACCGTGCCGGTGTCGCGGATCGGGCGGGGCGCGGGTTCTCGGCGCCGCCAATCGTCGGGGATCGTGGCCTCCAGGACGTCGTCGACGGTGACCACCCCGAGGACGCGGTCGGTGTCGTCGATCACCGGGAGCGCGTAGAGGTTGTAGTCGGCCATCAGCAACGCGATATCGGTCAGGTCGGCGTCCGCGGTGACCCGGACCGGGTCGGCATCCATCACCTCCGACACGGCGCGGCCGGGTTCGCTCTGCAACAGGGTGATCACCGATACCACTCCCACCAGCCGTCCCTCGTCGAGGACATGGATTTTCAACAGCGCCTCGGATTGCAGGCCGTGCGCGGTGGCGATGATCGAGAGTGCTTGTGCCGCAGTCGTATTCGATTCGCAGGTGGCGAAGTCGACGGTCATCAGGCCGCCGGCGCTGTCGGGGTTGAACCCCATCAGGGTGATCACCTTGGTGCGCTGCCCGGCGGGCATCAGGTCCAGGACCCGCCGTCGCCGGGATTGACGTAGGTCGGTGACGGCGTCGGCGGCATCATCGGCGCGCATGCGGCCCAGCAGCGCGGCGACCTCGGAGTCGGGCATGTCCTTCAGCAGCCGGCTGGCTTCGTCGGGATCCAGTTCTTCGAAGACGTCGGCTTCCAGCTCCGGGTTGTCGTGCACGCGGTCGAGAATTTCGCCCTGCTCGTTTTTGGTGGCGTCTTCGAGCAGGTCGGCGATCTGCGCCGGTTTCAACGCGCCTACCCGGCCACTGAGACGGCGCACGGTGATCGAACCGGGATGACCGATCAACGGTTCGAACGCCTTCCAATCCCGGGACGCATGTCCGGCGCCGGTTTTGACCAGCCCGAACAACCGGGCGGGGCGGCGGGTGTCGAGGCGGGCCAGAACCCAGCCGGAGCCGGTGTCGTCGAGTTCGACATCGTAGGCGCGCACCAGTTCCGCCGCCGAGACGTCGATCAGCCGATGACCGAGGATGTCGGCCCGTAACAACACCTCGCCCTCGCGGCGTTCGAAACCACGCAGGTCGACCTTGTTGACCGCCAACAGGATCCGGTCCGCGGTGAAGTCACGGATTCTGCCGGACGAGACGAAGACCTTGCGACCCCCCATCCCGACCACAGCTCCGGTCACCGGAGGGTAGGCGTCGCCACCGGGGAGGCGAACTATCAGGTCTTCGACCCGGCCGATCGTCTCGCCGGATTTCGCGATCACCGGAGCCTTCACCAACTGCGACAGATGCAGCGTGCCGCCCGTCGACGTGGAGCCGGCCGAAAGGTCTTCGTTCATGTCCCACTCCCGCCTGGCAGGCCGACACCGATGATGTGATCCGAATTCTGCACCGACCGCGTCCCGGCCGCGACTACGCGACGCCGACAGCTATCTGAACGCCGGGTACCGCGCACCATGCCGCCGCCTCCGCGCCCGCCGCAAGATCCGGCCGGCAATCCATACGGATCCTTAGCGGGTCCGGTGCCGGATCTCGTGGCTTACACCTCGATCTGTGAGCCCATGATGATGGTGCGGTCGCGTGGCAGGCCGAAGTAGTCGGCGGCGTCGGCGGTGATGTAGGAGGTGGCGATGAACAGGCGCTTGCGCCACGAGGCCATGGTGGCGGCGGTGCCGCGGCGGAGTTCGATGGTGGACAGGAAATAGGAGGCGCGGTCGAGGTCGAGCGGGCCCTCGGTGTCTCGTCGGTCGACGAGTGCGAGCGCGTGCGGAACGTCGGGGGTTTCCATGTAGCCGTAGCGGGCGGTGACGTGGGTGATGCCGTCGTCGGGGGGTCCCAGCGGGTCGGTGGCGATGCGTTCGTTGTCGGGGATGCGGGGGACGGGTTCGGTGTGGATCGACAGGATCACGATGTGGTGGTGGCGCACGTGGTTGTGTTCGACGTTGGCGCGCAAGGCCAGTGGAGCTGTTTCCTTGCCGCGGTTGAGGAAGATCGCGGTGCCGGGGACTCGCGTCGTGGCGGGTGTGCCTTCGGCGAGTTCGTCGACGAATTTCCGCAGCGATCCCTCTCGCCGGATTCGTTCGGCGGTCACGATCTGGCGGCCACGTTGCCAGGTCGTCATGACCGTGAATGCGGTCAGGCCGATCAGCAGCGGCAGCCAGGCGCCGTGCGCGAACTTGGTGAGATTGGCGGCGACGAACAGCAGATCGACGGTCAGCAGCGGGAGTGCCCCCGCGGCGAGGATCCAGCGGGGGATATGCCAACGGCTTCGTGCGACGTAGAAGAACAGCAGGGTGGTGATGGTGATGGTTCCGGTCACGGCCATGCCGAAGGCGAAGGCCAGCGCGGTCGAACTGCGGAAGGCGAAGACCAGGGTGAGTACCGAGACCATCAGCAACCAGTTGATCCACGGGACGTAGATCTGGCCGATCGTGGATTCGGAGGTGTGGGCGATGCGCAGCCGCGGCAGGTAGCCCAGTTGCGCGGCCTGGGAGGCAACGGAATACGCGCCGGTGATCACCGCTTGTGAGGCGATGACCGTGGCGGCGGTGGCCAGCAGCACCAGTGGCAGTCGTGCCCAGCCCGGTGCCAACAGGAAGAAGGGGCTGCTGATGTTGCGGGCGTCGTCGAGGATGAGTGCGCCCTGCCCCAGGTAGCTGAGTGTGCAGGCGGGAAAGACGAGGATCAGCCAAGCGCGGGTGATGGAGCGGCGGCCGAAATGTCCCATGTCCGCGTAGAGCGCCTCGGCGCCGGTCACCGCGAGCACGATCGCGGCGAGCGCGAAGAACGCGGTACCGAAGTGTCCGGCCAGAAAGCCCAGCGCGTACGTGGGCGACAGCGCCTGCAGGATGCGGGGATTGTGCGCGATGCCGCCGATGCCGCAGGTGCCGATGGTGAGGAACCACAGCACCATGATGGGGCCGAACATCCGTCCGACCGTGGCGGTGCCGCGGCGTTGCACCACGAACAGCGCCACGATGATCACGACCGTCACCGGGATGACAAGGTCTTTCAAGGCCGGCTCGACGACCTTGATGCCCTCGACGGACGACAGTACCGAGATCGCCGGCGTGATCATGCTGTCACCGAAAAACAATGAGGCGCCGAAGATTCCGAGCGCGGCCAGGCCGATCGCCGTTTTCCGCCCGCGCGGTGAACTCCACCGGCGAAGCAGCGTGATGAGTGCCATGATGCCACCCTCGCCGTCGTTGTCGGCGCGCATGGCGAGCAGGACGTAGGTGACGGTGACGATGATCATCACCGACCAGAACACCAACGACACCACGCCGAACACGTTGTCGCTGTTCACCGGTACGGGATGGGGGTCGCCCGGGTCGAATACGGTTTGCAGGGTGTAGATCGGGCTCGTCCCGATATCGCCGAACACCACCCCCAGCGCGCCGATCACGACACTCCAGCGCACGGTATCGCGGTGGCTCGGCGGCTGCCCCGGTTCCACCTCGAACGCGGGGCCGCCTCCGATGGTGCCCTTCGCCCCTGTCATGGTGCTCCTCCACGTCGTGGTGTCACGCCAGTCGGACGATACAGCGCACGGCCTTCGAGGCGGGTGAAGGGCGTGGCAGCGGTCTGCCACCGAGTGGGCTCGACCTATCGGGCGTGGATCTGTGCCGACAGCTGCGGGATCGTTCACCGGTTCCCGTCATCGCGGTCTCCCTCGACCACAGCGGCTTGTCATGGCCTTCTACGACCAAGGCACGGTTACTCAGAACCCGCTCGGCAACCGCTGATACGCAGCGCATTTTCGCGTGTGGGAATCGCGGGGACGGCGGCTGGATCTACTCTCGTCGCGTCGATCGAGCCGCCGCTGCGTCCACGAATTCCGCGCCCGGACCCAGCGGCCGGAATACGAGGAGTTCGCGGTGACCCGAGGCGATGTTCATCTGTGTGGAAGTGTGCCGCTGCCGAATGCGGAGGCCGTATTCGATACGGCCGCGCGCCGGCTCGGACCGTGGCTCAGCCGCATACCCGACGGTGAGACCGGCGAGCGGGACAACTTCACGGTCTGGCAGTTGCCGCGCATGGGCGCGCATCCGGATCTGGAGACGGTGCCGCCGCCGAGCCCGGAATACGGGCCCAGTGAGCGGGTGCGGCCCAAACCGGGCGTGGATCCCGCATCGATCGATTTCGGTGAGCTGGGTTACGCGCAGGCAGCGCTCGAGTCGTGGAGCGTGTTCCGCAAGCTGCGCGAACGCGGCGACATCGATGCCGGTGTGCGGTTCCAGGTCTGCCTGCCCACCCCGATCTCGGTGGTGGGCGCCTTCGTCGGCGATCCGCAGGACATTCTCGAACAGCGCTACGAGGCGGCTCTGCTCGCCGAACTCGGCCGCATCGCCGCGGAGATCCCGCACACCGATCTTGCGGTGCAGTGGGATTGCCCGGTCGAGTTCGCCATCTTCGAGGGGGTGTTCCCGTCCTGGTTCGGCGCCGACGACGACACTCGGCTGAGTGAGATCGTCGCCCGGCTCGTGCGCCTCGGCGCGGCCGTGCCCGGAAACGTCGAACTCGGATATCACTTGTGCTACGGCGATTTCGGGCATCGTCACTTCGCCGAGCCCGCCGACACCGGTCGTATGGTGGCGGTGCTGTCCGGTGTGCTGGCGGCGCTGCCGCGCCGGGTCGACTGGGTGCATATGCCGGTTCCGCGCTCGCGCGCCGACCGCGAGTACTTCGCACCGCTGGCCGGGCTGGACCTGCCGCCGCAGACCCGGCTGTACCTCGGACTGGTGCACGCCACCGACGGCCGCGACGGGGCCCTGCGTCGTATCGCCGGCGCCCGGGAAATCGTCGACGGCTTCGGTATCGCCACCGAATGCGGATTCGGCCGCCGGCCCGCAGAGCACATTCCGGATCTGCTGGATCTGCATGCCGAACTGGCGGCCATGCTGTCGTGAGACCGGTGATCCGCCGACGCGAGTCCGAGCACCGGCGCCGGGACATGGTGGTGAGGCCGAGAACGAGGGCATGTTCCCCACGGCGGCGGCCACGGTCACCCGTAGCGAATCTGTTGCCCGGGAACCCGATCTTCGACGTTCGCCGGCCGGCCCGCAGCCGCTGACTCGGTCCGGGGCGAGTGCGCTGCGGGTGTCGCCGGTCACGGTCTCGGGTGATCTCTTCGGTGTCGTTGTGCTCTGTCGGCGGGGCCAGGCGGACAGGAACGATCGCAGCAATGAGGTCGTCCGAATCGACCCGGCAACCCGAAGGACTCGCATCATGACTCCGTTACAGATGGTCGGCCCGCATTCCGAACGGCATCGCGGCGAGCACGCGGGCTGGTTGCGCGCCGCGGTTCTGGGCGCCAACGACGGGCTGGTCTCGAACGCGAGCCTGATGGTCGGCGTGGCGGCCAGCGGCGCTTCCGCGGGCGCGGTTCTCACTGCGGGGCTGGCCGGCTTGGCGGCCGGGTCGATGGCCATGGCTGCGGGCGAATACGTTTCGGTCAGTTCGCAAGTCGACGTCGAACGCGGCGACCGGGCCAAAGAGGAACACGAACTGGCCATCGATCCGGAAGCCGAACTGACCGAGCTGGCGGGCATCTACCGTGACCGCGGACTGCCCGCCGAACTTGCCGCGCAGGTCGCCGCCGCACTGCACGACAACGACCCGCTCACCGCCCACCTGCGAGATGAGCTCGGGCACAACGAAATCACCGCCGCCCGCCCGGCACAAGCCGCGATGGCCTCGGCCGCAAGCTTCTTCCTCGGTGGTTTGCTCCCGCTACTCGGTTTGATCGCCCCGTCCAGCGGCACCCGGCTGGCGCTCATCGTGCTGGTGACCGTGCTGGGACTGGCCGTCGCGGGCGTTCTCGGTGCCCGGGTCGCCGGGACAGGCATTCTGCGCCCCGCGCTGCGCGTCGTCATCGGCGGCAGCCTCGCCATGGCGGTCACGGCCCTGGTCGGTCAACTCGTCCACGTCGCCGGCGTCTGAGGGGACCGCGACCGGACGCGCCTCGATGGGGGCTTGTGAAGACCGGAGGGCGTGCCCCGGGCTGTCCTCCCTCACCGAATGCACCTGGCCGATCAGCCGTCCGATCGGTCGGGATTTCGAACCGCTGTAGGGTGGGTCGGTGAGTGAAGCAACGCCCCCCAGGCCGGGTGTGCCGGTACGGGGATCGAGCTCTGGCCAGCCATTGATGGCGGCCTTCGACCTGCTGGGGCGCCGTTGGGCGATCACGGTGCTGTGGGAGTTGCGCGGAGATCCGGTCGGATTTCGAGAGCTGCGGCGCAGCCTTGCGGGCATCTCCTCCAGTGTGCTGTCGACCCGGTTGCGCGAGCTGGTGTCGGTCGGCGTTGCCGAAACCGTGGCCGATGGGAAGTATCGGCTGACCCCGATCGGGATCGAACTGCTGTATGCGCTCGCCCCGCTCAAGGCGTGGTCGAGCAGCTGGGCCACACACCTGGGCGTGCAGAGTTTTCAGCGCGGCCCCGTCGACGATCTGGATCGTCTGCCCTGATTTTCGAACCGTCCTGAGCGGATAGAAGCTGGAGCTTCGGAAAAATTCACCTGATGCGGTTCGATTTTCAAACCACTTTGATCTAGGGTTCGTCTCAGGGGCGGACGAGAGGCCCGGATCATGGAGGTGAGGTTCGACATGCGATGGTTCCGTGTGCGGCGGCTGCGAGAAGTGGGAACCCGGCTCGTTCTCGCTGCGACTCGTCGTATCGTCCTCGGTTTCGCCGAGCGCGGCGCCGAATCGTCGAGGCGGGGGTTCGACAGCTCCTATCCACTGTCTCCACTGCCCGGAGATCGCTTCTACGGGTGGACGCACTATGGCGTGATGATCCCCAATCTTGCTGCGCCGCATCAGTATCTGAGTGTCATGGTGATGGCGGGAATGTCGGGGCAGCGGGCGTTCGACGTCGACGATGTCGTGACGACGACGCCACGAGACACCGCGACCGTGTCGATCTCCACCGCGGCGGCGGCGTACTACGGCACGGTGTCTCTGCGCGATGACTGCGCCTTCGGCTCTGCGGGGGACGATCTGCGTTTCGGTGCCGAGTTGACCATCGGCGGACGCTATCCGGAGTTGTTCGTGGCCATCGACATTCCCGGCATGACCGCACGCCTGCGGTTCGCACTCGCCGAGCGGGCAACCTGGTTCGTGCGGGGACGACCCTACGATCACCTGAGCTTGCTCGGGCGATACACCGGCTGGATCCGGACATCCGATGCCCGCGTAGACGTTTCGGGTGCGGGAAACATCGAATACGCGCGCTGCGTGGGTCCCTATGCTCTACGCGATCGCCTGCTCCCGTGGCGTTACAAGGCGCCGGTCGACTTCTTCACCTATCACGTCGTGGAACTGTCCGCCGACGCTCAGCTGTTGTTCTGCCGAGTGGGCATGCTCGGCGACCGCGTCGGCGATCTGGTCCAGTTCCGAACCCTATCCGGCGACGGTGACTGGCGCGTCAACGAAGTCGCCACCGATCGCACCTTCTACGAAGTCCTCGAGTATCAGGACATACCGACGGTCGACAGCGTCGGCAGGCATGAAATGCTCATGCCTCGCCGCTTCCGGCTGGGTGTACGCGATCGGGTCACAGTCGTCGGAACATACGACACCCCTGGACATTTCGGCGTCGGCCTCGGATACATCGCCGGATACCGCGCTCAGGTCGACATCGACGGACGCCACATCGACACCCGCGGCTACGCCGAATTTGTCGACGTTACCGACGAAGGGACGCGCCGCCTCAGCGGATAGGCCGAGTTCGCCGGCTGATCGAGCCGGTAGCGGCGCTGTCGGCACCTCGTCCCGCTGGATCGGTGTAACGACCGGCGAGTGGGAGGGTGCGGCTTCGCCTTTGGTCAGGCCGGGACCTGGTCGGCGGCGAGGAATCGTCCACGAATCCCAGCGCCCGGTCTTCCAAGCCCGCGTAATGAGCTTCGCGCACCGCGCCGGTGAGGGCTTCGTCGAGCAGCAGATTGCCTGCGGCGTCGAGGCGCTGCCGTTTTTCCTCCGCACCGGGCAGCAGGCCAACCGTCGACTGCGTGAGGCGGCAGTAGTAGGCGATGCCATCGTCGAGTTGGGTGCTGAGCGCATCCGGCATGAGGTCGACGACCGCGTCGTCGTCTGCTACGCCGGCCAGGCCCAGCCACAGCATCCGCTTGCCCGCGAGCCGAGGTGCGCTGCGGCCGACAGGTCTCGTTTATCCGTTCACCGCCGAAGAAGTTGTGGCGCGCATGGCCGGGATGCTTGCCCAGTGAGCAGCACCCGCCGCACGTCTTGTGGACGTCGCGACGGGTGCACTCGCGCGTGAACCGATCAGGAACGACGGCTTCGAGTCGGTGCCCTGTCCAGTTACCGTCACCGGTCGTACTTCTTCCCGAACAGTGGATTCAACCGTCCTGGCTGGTGTAGGTCCCGCAGCCTCTATCTGTATACGTTGATATGCGCATCTACGTATTTGGCGCGCGAGTTTCGTGCCCAGAGAAGTGGTTGACTTCCGTCGAAAGAAGCAGCCGAGAGGGGGCGGGCCGAGGAATGGTGCCACCTACGCTGCGAATGGTGCAGATGCCCGTTCAGTCGATGGCCGTCCAGGTCAATGGCCTGAAATATGTTGCTGCGCTACGCATCACGAACGAAAAGTGCCACGCCGCTCAATGAAGCGAAGGAGAGGTAACCGCTTCGGCGCGGATGACCAGCTCGCCGAACCGGCGCGAGACGGCGGGGTCCAGATCGGAATCGGTGATGGCGCCGCCGATTTCGTCGAATCCGGCGACTTTGGCCAGCGCGCGCCTGCCGAATTTCGAACTGTCGGCGACGACGAGAGCTTGTGCGGCGGCGGCGATCATGGCGCGCTTGAGCGGTACTTCGAGGGTGTTCATATTGGTGATGCCGGCTTCGAGATCGACCGCGTCGGCGCCGAGGAAAGCCCAGTCGGCGGTGTAGTCGGACAGGAACGCTATCGCGCGCTCGCCGACGAGGGTGAAGACCGAACCCAGCAGCTCGCCGCCGGTGACGAGCAGGCGCACACCCGGCGTTTCGGCCATGTATTTGGCGATGCGCAGATCGTTGGTGATCACCGTCAAAGTGTGATTGCGCAGGGCTCGCGCGATTTCGTAGGTCGTGGAACCGCTGTCGAGGATGACGGTCTGGCCGTCGCGCACGCGCGCCGCGGCCGCGATGCCGATCGCGGCCTTCTGCTCCAGGTGTTCGCCTTCTTTCATGGCGTAGGGCAGCTTCGCGGTGGCTCCGGGAGCCGGGCGGGCGCCGCCGTGGGTGCGTTGTGCCTGACCGGCTCGTTCGAGCGCGTCGAGGTCGCGGCGGATCGTCGACGCGTCGACGCCGAGTTCGTCGGCGAGCGTCTTGGCCTCGACATAGCCGTCGGTGACCAGCCGATGCATGATTTCGCGCCGTCGGGTGCTCGCGAGCAACGGTGCCTCCCGGAACTTCTGGTCGGTGCATCGGCGATGCGTCGTGCGGTTTCTGCATCGTAGTCGAGCACGGTGTTGACTTGTTCGCGCATGCGGGTGCATGATTCCGAGCGCAGAATGCGCGATTTCGTGCACGACGAATTCCGAGGTATCCCATGAACCGCACACCGAAGCGCTCGGCTGACGAGGGGGTGCCGGTGAGCCCGTCGGCCTTGCCGGTGTGGCGTGAATTGGCAAGCCACCGTGCGGAACTGGCCGCAACGTCGCTGAGGGAGCTGTTCGATCGCGATCCTCGGCGGGGAACCGAGTTGTCGGTCGAATACGACGGTGTGGTGCTCGATTATTCGAAGAACCTGGTCACCGATCGCATCATGGGCCTGTTGATGCGTTTGGCCCGCGAGCGTGGCCTGGCCGCGGGGATCGAGGCGATGTTCGCCGGCGCGCGGATCAATACGACCGAGGATCGCGCCGTGCTCCACACCGTGTTGCGCGCTCCCGCAAGCGAATCCGTTGTGCTCGACGGTGTCGATGTCGTCGGTTCGGTGCACGAGGTGCTGGATCGGATGAGTGATCTGGCCGTTGCGGTTCGGTCGGGACGGTGGCGTGGCGCGACCGGCCGTCGCGTTCGGACGGTGGTGAACATCGGTATCGGCGGCTCGGATCTGGGGCCGGCGATGGCCTGGCACGCTCTGCGCGAATTCGCGCAGGACGGGATCGAGGCGCGATTCGTGTCGAATGTCGACGGTCACGATATCGACCGGGTCCTGGGAGACCTGGACCCGGAGACGACGTTGTTCGTCGTCGCGTCGAAGACGTTCACCACGGTCGAGACGTTGACCAACGCCCGTACTGCCCGCGGGTGGCTGGCGGATCGGCTGGGCAATGAGGCGGTGGGCCGGCATTTCGTCGCGGTGTCGACCAACGCCGAACAGGTGGCAGCCTTCGGGATCGACCCGGCGAACATGTTCGAGTTCTGGGACTGGGTCGGTGGGCGGTATTCGCTGCCGTCGGCGATCGGGCTGTCACTGATGATCGCCATCGGCCCCGAACGGTTCCGCGACTTCCTCGCCGGAGCCCACAGCATGGATCGGCATTTCCGCACGGCTGCGTTCGAGGAGAACCTGCCGGTGCTGCTGGGCCTGCTCGGTATTTGGTATCGAAACTTTTGCGGCGCACAGGGTTTCGCGGTGCTGCCGTACGATCAGCGGCTCGCGTTGCTGCCGGCGTATCTGCAGCAGCTCGATATGGAGAGCAACGGGAAGTCCGTCGACCGGCACGGTCGTCCGGTCGGTGTCGATACCGCGCCGATTCTGTGGGGCGCGCCGGGCACGAACGGGCAGCACGCGTTCTTCCAGATGTTGCATCAGGGAACGACGCCAGTGCCGAGTGACTTCATCGGTGTGCTCGAACCCGCGCACCCCTATCGGGCGCACCACGATCTGCTGATGGCGAACCTGTTCGCCCAGACCCGGGCTCTGGCTTTCGGCGACCTCGACAGCGTGGGCGAGCGGCCCCCGCATCGGTGGTTCCCGGGCGGTAGGCCGAGTAACACCATCCTGCTGCCGCGCCTGAGTCCTTACACTCTGGGGCAGTTGATCGCGTTGTACGAGCACAAAGTGTTCGTGCAGGGCTGGATCTGGGGAGTGAACTCCTTCGACCAGTGGGGTGTCGAGCTCGGCAAGAAGCTCGCGACCGGTATCCACGACGATCTGCAATCCGATCGAGCGCCGGCCTGGGACAGTTCCACGAACGCCCTGATGATGCGCTACCGACGTGTCCGTGCGGCGGGTGGGGCCGACCGTCCCACCGCTACTACTGATGAAATGATTTGAAATATGACTTCCTCTTCTGCACTCGCTCAGATCGGTGTGACCGGCCTTGCGGTCATGGGCAGCAACATCGCCCGTAACTTCGCCCGCAACGGCTACACCGTGGCCCTGCACAATCGCAGCGTCGCCAAGACCGATGCGCTGCTCGACGCGCACGGGGACGAGGGCGAGTTCGTCCGCACCGAGACCATCGAGGAATTCGTCGGCGCGTTGGAGAAGCCGCGGCGAGTGCTGATCATGGTCAAGGCGGGCGAGGCCACCGATGCGGTGATCGAGGAACTGGCCGCCGTCATGGAGCCCGGCGACATCATCATCGACGGCGGCAACGCCCTCTACACCGACACCATCCGCCGCGAGGCGGCCATGAAGGCGCGTGGACTGAACTTCGTGGGCGCGGGCATCTCCGGCGGTGAGGAGGGCGCGCTCAACGGGCCGGCCATCATGCCGGGCGGGCCGAAGGAGTCCTACGAGTCGCTGGGCCCGTTGCTGGAGTCGATTTCGGCGAAGGTCGACGGCGTCCCCTGCTGCACCCACATCGGCCCCGACGGCTCGGGTCACTTCGTGAAGATGGTGCACAACGGCATCGAGTACGCCGATATGCAACTCATCGGTGAGGCCTACCACCTGCTGCGCGACGCCCTCGGCTTCGACGCCGGGCAGATCGCCGAGGTGTTCACCGAATGGAACTCCGGCGACCTGGAGTCCTACCTGGTGGAGATCACCGCGCAGGTGCTCGAGCAGACCGACGCAAAGACCGGCAAGCCGCTCGTCGATGTGATCGTCGACGCCGCCGAGCAGAAGGGCACCGGCCGCTGGACGGTCAAGTCCGCGCTCGATCTCGGCGTGCCCGTCACCGGCATCGCCGAGGCCGTCTTCGCCCGCGCACTGTCCGGCTCGCGCGCGCAACGCCGGGCGGCGCGCGACCTGGCCTCCGGAACGCTCGCCGAAAAGCCCACCGACGCAGCGCAATTCACGGAGGATATCCGCAGGGCGCTGTATGCCTCCAAGATCGTCGCCTACGCTCAGGGCTTCGACCAGATCGCGGCGGGCAGCACCGAATACGACTGGAACCTGCGCCCCGGTGACCTGGCCACCATCTGGCGCGGGGGCTGCATCATCCGGGCCCGCTTCCTCAACCGCATCAAAGACGCCTACGAGGAGAATCCGGACCTGCCCAGCCTGATCCTGGCCCCCTACTTCCGTGAGGCCATCGAGCAGGCCGTCGACAGCTGGCGCCGCGTGGTCTCCACCGCGACCCTGCTGGGAATCCCGGTGCCGGCCTTCGCTTCCTCGCTGTCCTACTACGACGCCCTGCGCGCGCGACGTCTGCCCGCCGCCCTCACCCAGGCCCAGCGTGACTTCTTCGGCGCCCACACCTACGAACGCATCGACGCGCCGGGCAAATACCACACGCTGTGGAGCGCGGACCGCAGCGAAACACGCACCGAATGATGCGACAGGCATGATTCGACAGGCGTAGCACTCGCTCGAATGAACTGAGAGACAGAGACTTTGGACATCAAGCTGGGATACAAGGCGTCGGCGGAACAATTCGGACCACGCGAGCTCGTCGAGCTCGGCGTTCTGGTCGAAGAACACGGCCTCGACAGTGCGACCGTCAG
>NZ_LZMK01000410.1:0-1299 GCF_001665865.1 Nocardia sp. 852002-20019_SCH5090214
CCGACCAAACTGAGCGGAACAGCCGTGGCCGGCATGCTCGCCCGGGAACTCGAGACCCACTGCCCGGAGGGCTTCATCCCCGCTCGACTCACAGTCGACCTGTATCAACCGGTCGACAACGCCGCGTTCGATCTGCGCAGCACGGTGGTCCGTCGAGGATCTCGAATCACTGTTGCCGACGCGGCACTGTCGCAAGACGGTCAGCAACGTGTGAGGGCGACAGCCGTTTTCCTCACCACCGGGACCGAACCGCCTGGCCAGCTCTGGAGCCGAGACGAACCGCTGCCGGTTCCGCCGCAGGAGAGTGCTGTGCCCGGCGGGACGCCGCCGCTGTTCAAGAGCGGCGATCGCGACTGGTCCGAGGATTTCGCGGCGAATCAAAACGCCGACCGCAAAATCTCCTGGCAGAACCTGCCACCACTGGTCGCCGGGGAACCGATCACTGGGTTCCAGCGCGCCGCGATCCTGGGTGACTCCACGAACCACGTGTGTCACTGGGGCACCGAAGGCGCCGGCTACATCAACGCCGATGTGACCGTGGCTCTTTCGCGTCTGCCGATCGGCTGCGAACTCGGACTACGCGCCGACAACACCATCGCCTCGGCGGGCGTGTCCATCGGCAGCGCCACCCTCTACGACCGCATCGGCCCGGTCGGCACCTCCGTGGTCAGCACACTGTCGAACGCACGACGCCAAATCGACTTCGCCGCCACCACCAGCGCCGCATTCGGCGGCGAGTAACCGGCGGGTGCTTCACGGGTGAGGAAGCATCTCCGGCTGAGCGAGCCTGGCGAGCGTTTGAGCAATGTCGGTGCCGGGCTGGCTGAAGGTGGCGTCGAAGTAGGCAAGCAGGTATGCCCGTTGCAGGTCGATCGAACGGGCCGTGTCGATTGTGCCGACTGCTTCGGCCTTCTTGGCGGGCTCGAGCAGGCCGGCCGTGGTCAGTTGCGGCAGGATGATCTGCTGGTCGCACAGCGACATGTGCTGGGTTCCTGCGATGCGCAGGGGGATCTTCACCCCGGTGTTGGTTGCCCAGCGCGGTTCCCAGCCCGGATTGCCGAACCAGGGCGAGGTGTCGCTGGCCAGCATCAGCAGCGGCCGGTCGAGACCGTCCGCGGCGACAGAGCCCAGGATCGGGCCGTCCAGATCGACGCCGGCACGGACACGGTGGTCGTCGTGCATCGTTTGCACGGTTGTCGACCCGCCTAGCGAGTGACCGAACATTCCGACTTTCGACAGGTCGAGGTCCTCGGCGAGGTGCGGTGGGAGTCCAGCGCGTCCCGGCTGTTCGGTGGCAGC
>NZ_LZMK01000411.1:0-3113 GCF_001665865.1 Nocardia sp. 852002-20019_SCH5090214
CATACACCACTTCCTGCGAGAAGCCCTGACCTCTTCGGTTGCGGTCGTGAAGAACTCACGGCAGTTGCTACAGCCGGGCAGGCCGATCACTACAACCGGCATCCCAGCCGCCGCCCGTGCGGCGACCCGGAGTGCACCTGCCGCCTGTGGGCGCCACCGGATCCGGGGCCCGGTGAGGGCCGACGTGAAGGCCAGCCTGCCGAGGCGTGGTACGAGGCGTGGATCGCGATCGAGGACTACACCCTGATCCGAGCCCCCGGCGAACACAGCATGGCGATGTTCGGTGTCGAACTGCGCCCTGCCTCGCGGCTGCGCAAGCTCCGCAAGGTTCGCGACGCCGCCGCCAGCGACAGCGGTGGTCAGCCGCTGGACCTGCTGGCCGCGATCATCGCCACCCGCACCCTGTTCACCGGGGACGGTGAATGATGGCGGATGCGAACAGGTTGCTCACCCGTATCGGTGCGTTGATGCGCCAAGCCGAGGGCACCGACAATCCGCACGAGGCCGAGGCATTCCTCTCACGTGCCCAGCAGTTGGCCACTCAGCATTCCATCGACCTGGCTGTGGCACGCGCCGCTGCCGCCGACCGCGGCCGTGCCCGCCCGATGCCGGGGATGCGGCGAATCGAGATCGGCGCCAAAGGAACCAAAGGGCTGGCCACCTATGTGCAATTGTTCGTGGCCATCGCCCACGCCAACGACGTGCGCGTGGACGCGGCCCACAACTCGACCTGGGTGATCGCCTTCGGGCTCGGCGCCGACATCGACACCACCCAACTGCTCTACACCCCTCTGCTCGCCCAGATGGTGCGCGGCTCACGCGCATATCTGCACTCCGCAGCCCACCAACGCCACCCGGTCGCCGGTGTCACCGCACGCCTTGCCTACCAGCGCGCCTTCGCCGCCCGCGTCGGACAACGCCTGCGCGCCGACCGCAACCAGGCACGCGCCGACGCCCTCGCCACCGACTCACCGGCAGCACCGAGCACAGCGTTAGCGTTGCGAGACAAAGACGTCGAGCTGCGCGACTACTACACCGCACACTCAACCGCGAAAGGCACCTGGGCTGGCCACCGGCGAGCTATGGGACATGCACCGGCCGCCGCCGACGCCGGCGACCGCGACGGACAACGCGCCCGCCTGCACGACCTCGGCCAGATCGACGGCCTGCGTAAAGGTTTGCCGTCGTGACCGCACGGCCACGCGACAGGCAACGCCGCAGGGTCTACGACGCCGAGCGCCGGCTGCGCGCCCTTTTCGATCTCGCCGACCACACTCCCGGCCGCACCGTCGAACTGTTCGGCTCCCAGATCAGTGTGCCGATCGAAAGACGCATGGGCACAGTCGAATCCGTGAACGCATACCTCGACGCCGTGCTGGCGATGCCCTCTATTCGCACCCGGTACCCGCACGCCGCCGTACCACTGCGGGTGCGCGCGCGGCGCGGCAGCCGCTACGCACACTACGAGCCTGCCACCGCCACAATCGCAGTCCCGCTACGCGAGCGTGCCGTGCGGGAACTGCTGGTGCTGCACGAGTTGGCCCACCACCTGCAACCCCGCCCAGCTGGGCACGGCCCCGAGTTCTGCCGCGTCTTCTGCGATCTGCTCGACACCGTCGTCGGCGCCGAAGCCGGATGGCTGATGCGCACCATGCTCCACGACGCCGGAGCCCACCTCACCTAGCGCCGCGACCGCGACGCGAATATTTCCAGTCGCGGTCCGCTCACTCACCGCCGCGACGGGCGGCCGGTGTCTAGGATTCGCGATGGGATCGGGGGAATCGAGGGGATACACGGGTGGCTCGCACTATCCCCTTCCCTGATGCAACCCTTCGTCGTCGCGGTGCACTCACACACCGTTGCTCGGACGAAGGGGCGAGAACGGGCGTAGTTCCACTCCTCCGGACGCGCCCGTTCTTCTCATCTCGCCTGTGTCAACAGCGCCTTCTTCGACATTGCTGACTCCAGCCTCTATGCGGCGCTTACCCATACGTCTCTTCCCTCGCGAACACCGATGCACTGACCAGTGTCGAGCACAGCATCGAGCCGGTCCGGCTCCCACTCACGCTCGCTGGTCACAGAGCTACGTATAGCGCTCTAGAACGGCGCTGCTCGACTCCACCATCGACTCTTCCCTCAGGAGGATCACCGTGTCGGCTTCCGACGATGCCTTTGACGAACGCTTGACGCCGTTGGCCTCGCGGCGCCGTCTCGCATGGGCCGTCACCGCTCGTGCCGCGTTGACCAATTCCCTTGCGGTGTCGATCCTTCTGGCCGACACCGACGTCGAGGACGTCGCTGATCGGTTGTGCAGCGAACACGAGCTGTTCCAGATCCAATCAGATGTGGGCGAGCAGGCGGCAGCGGATCTTGATCGCGCCGCCGCGGCCGAGGCGATGCTTCTGACTCCCGACGATCCCGATTGGCCGACGGCCGCGGTCGCCGACCTCGAACGTGCGAACGTTCGTGCCCCGGTGGGGTTATGGGTGCGCGGGCCGCTGGCACTCACGGTTTCGGTTGATCGCACGCATGGCGGTCACGGGGTCGCGGGCTGCCTCCGACTACGGAATCCGTGTGGCCCACAAGATGGCGACCTACTTCGCCGACCGAGGCTGGCGTGTCCTCAGCGGCGCCGGGTACGGCATCGATACCGCCGCTCACGAGGCGGCACTGTCGGCGTCGGGGCCCACGATCGCGGTGGTGGCCGCAGGGATCGACCGCGCCTACCCGGCGGGCAACCTGGCGATGTTCGAGCGACTCGCCGACGAGGGACTGATCGTGTCGGAATATCCGCCCGGCTCAGCACCGACGCCCTCCCGCTTCTCCGAACGCAATCGGCTCATCGCCGCCCTCTCGGCCGGTCTGCTGATCTGTGAGGCGGCAGCGCGCTCAAGCAGCCTCGACACCGCGTCGTGGGCACGGCAACTGCATCGGCGCATCGCGGCAGTCCCAGGACCGATCTACTCAGCGACCTCCGCCGGATGCCACCAGCTGCTGCGTGAACACACCGCGCACCTGGCGACCAGCGGACGCGACGCACTCGACATCGTCACCGACCTCGGCGCGGGACCAGCGTCGTGACCCGCACCATCAGCTCCGACCTGTTGGACGGT